>PMBW01000249.1 GCA_003153075.1 Dehalococcoidia bacterium
GAAAAACTTATCGAATCATTAAAGATCGGCGCAGAGGATATGATTAATGCGCCCATCGAATTGAAAGAGCAGGAAGAGTTAGTGAAAATCGGGGTATAGCTGGCATAGCATCCTTTTTCTAGCTGAATTAAAAGTCCTCAATTCCCTGGTGGGAATTCGGGGACTTTTTTATACCAATCGACTACTTACCCCAAAATAAGCCCCAATCATCCACCGCCTTAATTTTCTATCCATTTGTCTGTTAATATGATAAAGTTCTGTTTATGGGCAATATGGGCAGCGATAAGCAAAAAACACCCACCATAGAGATCAACCCGGAATTTAAACAGGCGCTGGAATTGATGGAAAATTCCGGTAAAAGCGTGTTTATCACCGGCCGCGCCGGCACCGGCAAATCGACACTGTTGACGCATTTTTTTCAGACCACGCGTAAAAACGTGGTGGTATTGGCCCCCACGGGCGTGGCCGCCCTCAATGTCAAAGGCCAGACGATCCATTCGTTTTTTAAATTCCGCCCCAACATGACTCCCGAACGGGTGCGAAAGTTACGCTCCGGTGATGACGGTAAGAATATCTATAAGAAACTGGACGCGCTGATCATCGATGAGATTTCCATGGTCCGCGCCGACCTGTTGGACTGTGTGGACAAGTTCCTACGGCTGAACGGGCCGCTGGAAAACAAGCCTTTCGGCGGTATCCAGATGATCTTTATCGGCGATCTCTACCAACTCTCGCCGGTGGTCAGCGGCAGCGACCGGGAAATTTTCCGTACACTGTATAAAACACCCTACTTTTACGGCGCGCATGTCTTTGAATTTTTTGAGATGGAATTCGTGGAGCTGCAGAAGGTCTACCGCCAGCATGATGAGAAATTCATCGACCTGCTTAACTCAGTGAGAAATAACACCATCACCGAAAAAGGCCTGGCAGTGCTGCGGCAAAGATACAATCCGCAATTCGAGCAGACGCCCGGTGAATTCTATGTCTATTTGACCACTACCAACGCCGCCGCCGAAACCATCAATACGGCACAGCTGGCGAAGCTAGACAGCCCGCCGCTGACCTTTCTCGGGGAGATCGAAGGTGAATTCGGCAAAGAGAACCTGCCCACGGCNNACTACCGTAGAGATTGAGCCGTTTTGCTGGGAAATCTACAGAAGCTTCGTGGACGAAGGGCAGTTGGGGTCAGAGGTGATCGGCACGTTCACGCAATACCCATTGATGCTGGCCTGGGCGGTCACAATCCATAAAAGCCAGGGAAAAACGTTTGATAATGTGATCATCGATATCGGCAGAGGGGCTTTTGCGCACGGACAGACCTATGTGGCGTTAAGCCGCTGTACATCTTTGGAAGGAATTGTGCTGATCAAACCGCTGCAGAAAAAGGACATCTGGACGGATTTCAAGGTTGTGGATTTCCTGACCAAATATCAATATAAAAAAGCGGACCAGGCAAATCCGCTAACTGAAAAAATGGCGCTGCTGGAAAAAGCGATCAAAAACAAGGCGACCCTGAAAATAACTTACCTGAAACCGAATGATGAGAAATCGGTGAGACAGATCAAACCGCAAAGTATGGGGGAAATGGGGTTTGCGGGTAAATCCTATCTGGGGGTCATCGCATTCTGTATGATGCGGCAGGAACTGAGGACTTTCCGGGTGGACAGGATGCTGGAGATCGAAGAGATATAGTAATCAGTTAAGAGTTATGAGTTGTGGGTAATCAGTCATAGTGCATTCCGCCGCAAGCTGGAATCCATTCCTTTATCGCGAGATTAACAAATGCCACTCTCGTATTCCCTGAACTATTCGGAAACTTCCATACAAAACAGATGTATATTCAATTTAATATCAAAAGTCAATATTGACATATAATTTTTTTATAGTATTGTAATTTATACAATAGTGTAAGAAATAACATAACCGGGGTAGTTGACGATTTAAAATAAAACATAAATTAACCTGTTAACCAAATATCAACCGGAGCAGCAAATATATTGCCGGCGTTAAAAATAAGAAGAATAGCCGATTCAAAGTTGTATATTAATTTTATCTTCTATTTATGTGTAACTAAAATCCGGTTTATCGGGTAATATTACTATATATTTATCGGGCTTTAATATCAGGGTATCAACTGAGAAAAAATCAACAACACACTCATAAAAGGAATTATTGTGCAAGGAGGCACGCTCACATGAGAAAATGGCAATTGTTAAGTATCGTAGTTATGTTAATTCTGATAGGAACAACAGCCTGCAGCTTACCCGGCGCATCCGCCGGTGGAACCCCGGTAACTGCCAAAAAGGGCGACTTGACCGTCAGTATTAATGGGAGCGGAAATATAGCCACGTATCAGGATCGCAATTTATCCTTCGGCTCTGCCGGTAAAATAGCTGAGGTTCCGGTTAAGGTGGGTGACCGCGTAAACAAAGGCGATGTGCTCGCCAAATTGGAGACGGACGCCCTGGAGTTAGCTGAAACTGAAGCGCGTGTAAATGTGACCAAAGCGGATGCCGCTGCCGCTCAGGCCGGTTTAGTTATAAGTCAGGAATCTACTACTGCGGAAAAAGCACGCCTGGCGGTTAACCAGGCATCCGCAGATCTGAAAACTGCCGAGTACAATCTTAAACAGGTGCAAGACCTTTTTATCCTGCAAAATGTTTCGCTGGCCAAGTCAGATATGGACGAGGCGAAAAGGGATCTGGATGACGCTCTGGAAAAACTGACTCACACCACCGCCGGCACTCCGGGATACGCAGCCTGGCAGAGCATTATTGTTCATGCCAATGCCAGATACGCGGAGGCGAAGGACAGGTTTGACGCGATGACAGCCGGCTCCGATCCAATGGAAACAGCGATTAAAAAGCAGCAAGTGGAAATCGCACAGCAGTCTCTGGATGTAGCAAAACAGGTCGTCGCAGCAGAACTCGCAACGCAAGCCTATAACGAGCAATCGCGGACGCTGGCCGAACAAAACCTGGAATTTGCCCAACAGTCTCTAAAACTGGCGCAAAAGCGGCTCGCTGATGCGGTAATTACCGCCCCTTTTGACGGCATTGTCGCAGATGTCAAAGTTAAAGCAGGCGACCTGGTCGACGGAACAACAATGGCCGTATATATCGTGAAACCGACATTACTTGAAGTCGTGGTTGAAGTTGATGAAATGGACATCCCGAAAGTTACCGCCGGCCAAACGGTCAAGATCAGCGTAGATGCTCTGCCAGGTAAGGAGTTCGCCGGCGCTGTTACAGCAGTTTATCCGGTTCCCGCCAAGGTTACCGGACTGGTAATGTACAACGTAAAGATATCGCTAACAGTACCGGAAGATTCCGGGCTGAAAATCGGTATGCGGACCACCGCCAGTATCATCATCGATAAAAAGAGCAACATTATCAAGCTCCCGAACAAGGCGGTGAAGGAAGATGGAAAAGGCGGCCATTTTGTCAATGTTACGGTTGGGAACAAAACTGAGAAGAGACCCGTAACCATCGGTCTGAACAACGGCACAGAAACGGAAATTTCTGCCGGTCTGAATGTCGGGGAGACGGTCGTCAATTAACTTTGGTGAAGTCCGAGGAGCACAATAATGTTGAAATTAAAATTATTCGGCAATAACGTATTCCGCGAAGCCGCCCGGTACCAAAATGATAACTATCTTATACATTTAAACGATGTAAAAAAGGCTTATCTGACCGAAGCCGGTGAATTTCTGGCATTGAAAAACGTAAACCTGACGATCGGAAAGGGGGAATTCGTCGGCGTCATAGGTAAGTCGGGCAGCGGCAAGTCTACCCTGATCAATATGATAACCGGCATCGACCGCCCGACAAACGGAGAAATATTTGTAGACGGTATCCCGATCCATTCTCTAAATGAAGGCGAAGTGGCGAAGTGGCGCGGCAGGAACCTGGGAATTGTCTTTCAGTTTTTTCAACTGCTGCCGATTTTAACGGTTGCTGAAAATGTGATGCTGCCCATGGACTTCTGTAATATGTACAGCCCGTCAAAGCGCCGCCAGCGGGCGCTTGAAGTATTGGATCTGGTCGGTGTGGCAGCTCATGCCAATAAGTTACCCGGACAACTTTCCGGCGGCGAACAACAACGGGTGGCCATCGCCAGGGCGCTGGCCAACGATCCTCCGATCGTCATGGCTGACGAACCAACAGGGAATCTGGACTCGAAGACGGCAGCGATCATCTTCTCCCTGTTTGACGAACTGGTCAGCGGAGGAAAAACGATCGTAATGGTTACTCATGATAAAGACCAGGCCCGCCGCGTCACGCGCACCATTGTCATCGCTGACGGTGAGATCATTGAACAATACCTCAGCCAGGCATTCCCATCCCTTAGCCAGGAACAACTGATTTTGTTAACTTCCCAATTACAGTCGCAGAAATTCAGTCCCGGCTCCCTAATTATTAAAAAGGGCGATGCCGCTGAAAAGCTCTATATTGTGACCAGGGGACACGTAGACGTAATCCGAACAACCCCTGATGGAAAAGAGCAAATGGTTGCGCAGATCGCGGCTCCGCATTACTTCGGCGAGGCAGAAATCATAAACGGCAGCGCCAGCCCAGTCACTTTTCGCGCCGGTCCAGAGGGTGAAATTGAGACGGCTGCGCTGCCAAAGGAAATTTTCAAGAAATTATTAAACGATTCCGAAACGACAAGGCAAGAGATCGTTCAATTAGCCAGGCAGCGCGCCGGGGAATACCACCGGACAAACGGAGTTGACAAGTCATGATAAATCCACGCTGGCACAAAGTCCTTAGAGACCTCTGGTCTAACAAAATGAGGACAATACTCGTGGTGCTGTCGATTGCCGTCGGGGTTTTCGCCTTCGCCAGTGTTTTTATTACGAATGATGTCCTGGTTACTAATATGGACAAACAGTACAAAGCTATAAACGCCTCTACGATCACTCTTTTTACGTGGGCTGATGACGATAGTCCGGTGCGATGGGCAAAGCGCCAGAACGAGGTTGTTGACGCCCAGATGCGCGCTGTGGAATCTGTGAAAATTGTCACTGATAAACAAACGTATAACATGGATCTTTACGTCTATGATGATTACAATAATTTAACCGTTAACCGGATCACACCGGAGCAAGGTGTCTGGCCGCCGGCAGCAAAGGAAATCTTTTTGGAACGCACGGCTATCCCCCTGTTGAATGTGCCGGTCGGCGATTTTGTCACGATAGAACTGCAGGATGGAACGCAGTATAAACTGAAGCTGGCAGGCACCGTGCACGATGTTAATGCCATTCCGACGAATCTTTTCCCCCAGCCAAGCGGCTACATAACTTTACAAACACTGGGAGATATCGGTCTGCCAGCCGTTTATAACAGACTGGAAATTGTAACAAAGAGCGAGTACAATACAACGGCCAAGCTGGATAAGGTTGCGCAGGCATTAAGAGACCGTTTACGACAAACCGGCACTCCGACCAGCGATCTTTATTCCGTGCGTGAACCGGGCGCACACTGGGCCCGTGAAACGGTCAAAAGCTTTACGATGATACTGATCATTATCGGCACCTTTTCACTAGTGATGAGCGGTTTCCTGGTAGTTAATACGGTCTCCGCGATGATGATGGAGCAACGGCGCCAGATCGGCATCATGAAAGCCATCGGGGGTGTAGGCAGACAGATCATCTCCATGTATCTGGTGCTGGTGGTTTGCTACGGCATCCTGGCGCTATTTGTCGCGGTGCCCGTCGGGTTGGGATTGGCTTATGCTTTTTCGATGTTTGCAATCAATTTTGTGAATTTAAACCTGGTTTACTTCTACCTCCCAACCTATGTATTGCTGTTGGTGATTGCCGCAGCGCTGATCGTGCCCCTGCTGGCCGCCGCCATCCCGATCTTCAGCTCGATGCGCAGTCCGGTAAGGGAAGCACTAAGTAATTACGGGATTAAAGAAAAGGGACGACACGGGCGGCTCGACCAATTATTCCTGAATGTGCGCCGATTGCCACGACCGCAGCTGCTCTCTTTGCGAAACACCGTCCGCAGTAAAGGACGCCTTCTTTTCACCCTGAGCGCCCTGACGATGGCGGGGATGCTGTTCATCGGAGTCATCAACGTGCGCACTTCCCTGATGGCAGAACTGGATAACATTCTGAAAGCTGAATTTAATTATCAGGTGCAGATCTACCTGAATAATAATTATCCGGCATCCGGGCTGAAAGAGCGCGCGGAAACGGTTCCCGGTGTGATTGAATCGCAGACCATGACCTACTTGCAAACTCAGAGAATCAAGCCCGACGGTAGCGAAGGAAGTTCATTTAGTATCACCGGCATCTCCCCAAACAGTGACTTTCTCCAGCCGCAGATGATAGCAGGGCGATGGCTTACCGAAGGGGACCGTAATTCGATAGTATTGACGAGCAAGCTGGCACAAGATATGCCGGATGTTCAGCCGGGCAGTTCCGTCATCCTGAAAGTAGATAACAAACAATACACCTGGGAAGTTGTCGGCATTATGCAGGAAGCATTCGACAAGGCCGGTTATGCCAGTTTTGATTACATTTCCAGTATCAGCGGTAATTCCGGGGAGGCGTCTGTTATCTGTATACGCACCGCCTTGACTGACCCCCAATCACAGGAGCAGGTGGGTAAGGCGGTGGAGCGGCGGCTAAAGGATGCCGGCGTCGGCGTAAGTTATTCCATGACGAAGGAGACCCTGGCATCAAGCAACGCCGGACAGTTCGATTTCCTGGTAAACTTCATGCTCGTTATGGCAGCGATGACAGCAATCATCGGCGCCCTGGGTCTGGCCGGAATGATGGGACTCAGCGTGATGGAGCGCACCCGGGAAATCGGGGTAATACGGTCGATCGGGGCCTCTAACAGCGCCGTAGCATGGGTGATCTTGACCGAGGGGCTGTTGATCGGCATCATCAGCTGGCTGCTGGCGCTGCCCCTCAGTATCCCGTTCAGCTACGGATTCGACAATTTAATCGGTAACGCATTTTTGGAAAAACCGCTGATATTCACATTCTCCCCGCTGGGACCGGTTATCTGGTTAATGATACTAATCATTATTTCTGTTATCGCCAGCCTGTTACCGGCCCGGCGCGCAGCCAGGATGAGCATCAGGGAAACGCTGTCATATGAATAGGGGGAAACCGAAGGACGTACGGTCTCCCCTGGTGCCGGTTGTTGGTAATACCGGGCATGGGGAACCCCCTTTTGGAAAAGAAAATCCCCATTGATTTCCTTTGCGAACGGGATTGATACCACTGCTCTGGATACCGGCTTTTACCGGTATGGATGTTGTATATGTACAGCCGTATTTTTACCGGTAAAAAGTTGATTGCCGTTTGAAACGCAGCCGGTTTTAAACACGCTTCCGTCTCGATGCAGCGCCGCCGCCGCCGAGAATAATGCTGACACCGACCATGAAACCGAAATTATACCAGTTGCCGCTGTTATGCACTTCATAAACGTTCACATTCTTGGTGAACAGCGAAATGATAAAGGTTACCGGCGAAATAATGCCGTGCCAGAGACCGGACCAGAAACCATACGTTTTTCCGGCGGCATCCACCACACCTGCGCCAGGGTTAGGGCCGGGAACGCAGCTTGCAAGGACAAGCACGGACACAATTGCCAGGATTGTCAGCACTACCGGAAACCATCTCTTTTTCATCATGCTACCCCTCCAAAATAATTTTTTTTATTCAAGACAAGTATAGTCCCTTCAGATTGTTATTCATATGTCAAAACTAGGCAAATTGGTGCGACTTTTTAGGGCTATTGCTGGTATCGCTTTATCGCCGTCTTCTCACCAGCATGCAGGTGACGATCAATCCCAGCAGGCACCACGCTCCTACGACGGCGAAAGCAAGGCCGAGATTGACATTGAGATCGGTTAAAGTACCGCGGGAGAGGTCGGCCATATATTTTATCGGTAAAAACTTGTGTACCGTTGCCAGCCAGGATGGGAGCTGCTCCAGCGGGAACATGATCGGGGAAAAGATCATAATGAAAAACACAAAAATCTGTGTTATCCATTGCGTTATTTTGGGGTCCGGCACGCCGTGCGCAATGGAATAACCGAGAAAAATCCCGGAAATTGAGATGAGCGCCATCGCCGGAATAACCAGCCAGCTGATATGCAGCCCGAAATGATAGTAGGCTGCACCCAGTATCAATGACAGAATCACACCCGGCAGGGCAACCAGCAGCCAGATCGTGGCATCGGCGGCAACATAGACCATGCGTGGCACCGGCAGCGACCAGATGTAATCGAAAGTACCCTCGGTTTTAGACGAGGCAACCATTTGCGGCACCAGCACCAGCCCGACCATCAGCAGACTGATAACAGGTGCGCCGGTGGTCAGAAATTTGGCGATATTCGGGGTAATTGACGGGTATAAAAATCCCAGGCCGATAACAAAACCGACGGCGATCATCAACTGCACCACCAGACCGATGGGCAGAATGGTTTTACTGGTGAGCGCCTGCCATTTGAGCATCAATTGATATTTATGCAGCAACCCGGTCATGGTTGACCTCCTTTCCGGAGTTTTCCTGAGAATCGCCATGACCCACCACTTTCAGGTAAACGTCCTCCAGCGACGCGGGCCCGACGGAATATTCTTCGGCGATATTCTTTTCTTTCAAACCGCGCGCCCACTGGATCACCGGCGCAACATCGGGTTCTT
>PMBW01000177.1 GCA_003153075.1 Dehalococcoidia bacterium
CGCATAAGCTTCGCGGTTGTCTTCAGAAACCTTCTTATCACCGGCAATCATGATGATGTTGAATATTAACAAGCGTAGTCTCCGGCTCAAACCCCTCTATTACTTTATACGAATAACCCGCAGGTTCATTGCAAAAAATCTGATCGCTGTTATGTTTTACTCTAACAGATCCAGCACTTCTTTTAATGCTGAGATTATTACGCCATCCCACTCTTCTTGATCGATGCGGAAGTTATCCTCGTTTATCTCTTCAGGAATACGAAGCCACACAGGATGCATCCCGACTTTTAATGCGCCGGTCAGTTCACGGCTGCTGCCGTCACCGACATAAAGGCAATCTTCCGGTTTGACCTTTAATTTATCCAATGCCATATGATAAATGCGCGGGTCTGGTTTCTTGACCCNNAATCCGATTTTGTAACCCTTTTGTTTCAAAGCAGAAAGAACCCCAATGGCTTCAGGACGTGGTATCATTGACCGGGCTTCAAAATCTAGAAACAATTGAGACGCTTTTCTGATATTTTCATGTTCCGGATTCAATCCGGACTTATTGCAGATATATCTTATTTTGGCTTCAGAATCCGGTAGAATTCCCAGTATGCTTTCTTTAAATGTATTTGACCAAAACTCCCAGAATGGTTCGGGAGACGCTGAGAGGATAGCCGCCATGCTCCTGACAATCCGACGCTGCTCTTTTTCCGAATAACTGGGAATTAAAGTTCCGAACAGGTCGAAGATAATAGCTTTATATTTCATTTATTATTCCAGATACTCCGAATGTTCATATAGTAAAGCACCGACCGGAATCTGTCAATGATGATAGGCATGTTTGATAATAAGGGAATAACGTATATCAGTAAACTTTAAACAGGAGACTGGTAACTTGAAACTTGATATTTGGATCTTGATAATTTTGAAATTGTTTGTATTTTGTTGTTTGAGATTTGAAATTTACTTTAAGGCAACATGTATTGCCGTGGCGCCAAACATCATGCGTTTGATCGTAACCGCGTTGAATCCGGCTTGGGCTAAAATATCGCTGAGTTCTTCGGCAGTGTAGAATTTACTGGCGGATTCGGTCAGATACACATACGCTGCCTTGTTTTTCGAGAGGTATGTCCCCATCCAGCGGACGAAAGTGCGCAAATATAAGTGGTCTAAAGCGCGGAATAATTTATTCGGTGGTTGGCTGGATTCGACAATAACGAATTGCCCGCCGTTTTTCAACACCCGTACGATCTCCGAAAGATAACGCGGTGTATTAGGATTTTTATAGGTCAGGTTCCGGAAAGCGAAAGAAATCCCGATGCAGTCAAAATATTCATTCGGGAAAGGCAAGTCCCCCACATCGCCGTGAATGAAATCCAGTTTTGCCTGGAGATGGACACGGCTTGCCTTCTCCGTGGCTTTCGCCAGCATCGGCGGGCTGTAATCCAAACCCACTACCTGCGCCGATGAAGGGGCGAGTTGTGCCAATGTAATTGCCAGGTCGCCGGTGCCGCAGCACAGGTCTAGAATTTTAGCAGGTTGCGTCGAGAGGCATAAGCGGGAGGTTTTGAGACGCCATTTTTTATCTTGTCCTCCGGTAAATATCCGGTTGATCAGGTCGTAGCGATCCGGTACGGCTGTAAAAATACTATGCAGAGGCTTTTTATCAGTGACCAATACTCACCTACTTTAGTATTCCCCCGATTACAAAACCGACGCCAATCAGTAACTGGGTTGCCAGCACTACAATGACATTGGTTGCCATTGCCGGTATAAATTTGCTTTTATCATTGTATTTGAAAGAACCATCAATTGCCTTGAAGGCCAGCGGGAAGGTCAGTAACCCCAATAATGTAAATGCCGGCATTTCTCCGTGGATGAAATTCAAAGCCGGTAAACCGCCGTGGATGACCGTGCCAATTAACCAGAGGTAAACGACTACGGTTAAAGTGGAATAAAAAATCGCAGCCTTCTTTTTCCCGACAAAAATGGGGAGGGTGCGGCGTTTTACGGTGATATCATGCTCTGCGTCCGGGAATTCATTAAGCAGCAGGAGGTTATGCACTAAAATGCCGGAGGGTATTGACGCCAGCACGGCACCCATGGTGTAAGTTCCGGTCTGTACAAAATAGGCGCCCAGCACTGGTAGAACACCCAGACCCAACCCCGCCGACCATTCCGGATAACCCATCTTGAGAATAAGTGGTGTATAGAGGATAATGCAAATGATTGCAACTGCAAGTAATGGCAATAACAGCAAGCCGGAGACTAAAACAAAGAAAATACCGATGGGAATGATAACGATGAGGGTAGCGATGCCTACCCATAGCGCTTGTTTTTCGGTCAGCAGGCCGGATTGTATCGCGCCGCTGCCGCCGCTAAAGGGTGTACGCTCGGTTTTGTTGTCCAGCGTACTGCGGGAGTCGAAGTAATCATTAAAGGTATTAACACTCATGTGGGCGACCATTAGTCCGAAGGTAGCCAAAAAAGCATAACCCAGATTAAACGGACCGCCGTATTCCTGGTGTTCATACCAGGCNNTCTTGTAAAATGGTTATCGGCGCCGGTTATTCTTGTATTTAGTTAGTAAAAAATAGCGCTGCACTTTAGGTCGCTAACATACTGATAATGGAAAGCCCGACAAAAATAACCACCAGGACGATCGTACCCAGGAAAAGCCAGCGTTCGATGCCGCGCTTGGTGCGGAAAACGGAATCGGATTGCCCGAAGATACCCCCGATGCCGCCGCCCTTAACCTGGAAGAGGACGGCCACTATCAGGGCTACAGATACCACTATCTGAATGATATTTAAGGTAGTTTTCATTTATTTTTCCCCTAACTTTTTTTTCAGTAATTCGGTCGCTATTTGCGGATTAGCGCGGCCTCTGGTTACTCTCATTAATTGTCCGACAAGGAATTTCATCGCAGGCTCTTTTCCGGCTTTGTAGTCGGTTACTGCCTGCGGATTATCGATGATGACCTTTTCCGCCAGTTTTTCCAGTTCGCCGCTATCACTGATCTGGTTTAATCCTTTCTGGGCAACGACTTCGGTGGCAGATTTTCCGGTATTAAACATTTCTTCGTAAACCTGTTTAGCGGCAGGACCGTTGATGCTGCCTTTATTAACAAGCTCCAACAATTCGCAGAATTGCGCCGGGCTGATTTTCGCATGACTGATTTCAGTGTTAGTAGCGTTCAATAAACGGTTGAATTCACCGAGCAGCCAGTTACTAACCATTTTCGCCCTGTTTGTCAGCGGCAATTCGGCGGGTTTGCCGATTTTCAGGCAGGCTTCGAAATAATCGGCCATAGGTTTTAACCCGGTGAGCAGATTAGCATCATAAAATGACAAGCCGTATTCACTGATAAAACGGTCGCGGCGCGCTTCCGGCAATTCCGCCAACTGTGCTTTAACATCTTCCACCCATTGACGGCTGACATAGAGCGGCGGCAGATCCGGCTCCGGGAAATAGCGGTAGTCATGGGCAAATTCTTTACTGCGCTGCGAAACGGTTTTACCTGCTTCTTCTACCCAGCCGCGGGTTTCCTGTACCAGGCGCACGCCGTCTGCCATTGCTTTACGCTGGCGTTGAGCTTCATATTCCAATGCCCGGAAAACAGCCCGGAAGCTGTTCATATTTTTTACTTCAACCTTGGCAAGTAGTTTGTCGCTGCCCTCGGGGCGGATACTGATATTGGCATCGCAGCGGAAACTTCCGTCTTCCATGTTGGCGAGAGAGACGCCGATGTACTGCAGGATCGTATGCAATTTCATGAGGTATTGACGGGCTTCCTCCGGAGAACGTAAATCGGGCTCACCGACCACTTCCATCAGGGGGATGCCGCTGCGGTTTACGTCCATCAGGCTGTAAGCCTTACCGTCGAAGGAAACGCGGTGGATCAGTTTGGCAACGTCTTCCTCGAGGTGCACACGGGTAATACCCACTTCTTTTTTCTGTCCGTCAACCTCGATCGTCATTTTCCCGTTTTTCCCGATGGGGGCATCGAACTGCGAGATCTGGTAGCCTTTCATCAGGTCGGGATAGGGGTAGTTTTTACGGTCGAATTTGGTTAATTCTGAAATGGTGCAATTCAAGGCCAATGCTGTCATCATGGTGTACTCTACGGCGCGCTTATTAATTACAGGCAAAACGCCGGGCATGCCGAGGCATACCGGGCACACATGAGTATTGGGGGGTGTATTGGCATAATCGGAGCTGCAACTGCAAAACATCTTGCTTTTGGTATAGAGCTGAGCATGCACTTCCAGCCCGATAACGGTTTCATATTTCATCGCGGTGACTGTAATTGCCATCGGTTTAGTATACCAGTAAATGAGGTTACCTGACAAGAAAGTGTAAGGGGCCATAACATATTGGA
>PMBW01000143.1 GCA_003153075.1 Dehalococcoidia bacterium
GGCCTGAGCCTCTACCGTATACCCAATGTGAGCATCAAGCTCTTTAATGTGGTTACAAATAAAGCCCCCACCGGGATGTACCGGGCGCCTAACGCCCCCGATGCCGCTTTCGCGGTAGAATCTCACATGGATTTACTGGCCCGTGCTTTAAACATGGACCCACTGGATTTCCGTCTCATCAATGCCGTCACTGAGGGCGACCTTATGACCAACGGCACTCCTTTCCCCCGGATCGGTTTTAAAGAAACGTTGTTAAAAATGAAGGACTACGCCGGCTCAAGGAAAAAACCGGAAGGAAAGAACCTCGGCACCGGAATCGCTTGCGGGCTCTGGTTAGGCGCCGCCGGCGCTAGCGCAGCCACTATTAATCTCACCGGCGACGGTACCGTGACACTCATCGTTGGTTCCTGTGACCTGAATGGTTCTCGCACCGCTCTGGCGCAGGTCGCCGCCGAAGAATTCGGTATCCCATTGGATAAAGTAACCGTGATCATCGGCGATACCGATACCGCGCCCTTCGCCCCCACATCATCTGGCAGCAGAATTACCCGGCAGATGGGTACGGCGGTCTATAATGCCTGCCAGGATGCCAAAGCACAGCTTGTTGAACTTGCTGCGCCTCAGTTAGGTGTTAAACCGGAGGAATTGAAATTTATCAACGGCCAGGTACAGGTACCCGGTATACATGATAAAACCATCTCATTGGCAGCTTTGATCAGGATTACTGCCGGAAAAGGCGGCTCCGGCCCGATTACCGGGACCGGCGCAACCGGTTCCAGTGTAAACGCTCCCATGTTCGCCGTGCAGATGGCTGATGTGGAAGTTGATAAGGAAACAGGAAAAGTTAAGATATTGTCATACGCCGCCGCACAGGATGTCGGGTTTGCGATTAACCCTGCTCTGATCGAGGGTCAGATCCAAGGCGCTGTTGCCCAGGGCATCGGGCGTGCTCTCATGGAAGACTACGCCTTTAAAGAAGGCATCATGCAAAACTCCAATTTCCTCGATTATCGCATGCCCACTGCGGTTGACATGCCTTTTGTTGATACAATGCTGGTCGAAGTTAAAAGCGATGTCGCACCTTACGGCGTGCGCGGTGTGGGAGAGCCCCCCATGATCCCCACACTGGCTGCCGTAGCCAATGCTATTCACAGCGCCACCGGTGTCCGGCTTAAAGAACTGCCGATGAACCCGGAAGCAGTGCTTAAAGCAATAAGGGCGGAATAAAAGACTGCTCAACTGAATAAAAAGGAGGAGAGCCGCTAAAGTTTCAAATTACAGACCGGCAGGTCTTCGCTCAACGCAAATAGTACACTCAAATTAAAGATTGCTCTTCGAGTTTGTATACCTTCGCCGACAGGCATGGTATATCGACCGTGAGCCCCGCATGGAGCTCAAAGGGTATCGCTGGAAACGGCGGTGCCTCCCGTGTTTGGAAAGGAGAGATGGCTTATATAGCTTTTGCTTTTAGGCGCCTCCTTTGGCGCCTTTTTTTGTATGTAAAAAACGAGTATACAAAATACAATGAAAGGCTGCCATTAATTACAGAATGTGTAAGGAGAATAAAGTATGAAACAATATGAAATGTGGATCGGCGGAAAGTGGGTTGATGCCGAATCCAATAAAACATATCCGGTCTATAATCCGGCCAACGGTGAAGTGCTGACCAGATTGCCCCTCGGTGACAGGGCAGAGGTTGATAATGCTGTCATTGCCGCCCGCAAGGCTTTCCCGATCTGGTCTAAAAAACCCCAGTCCGAACGTTCCGCAATCGCGATGAAAATCGCGGCTTTGTTCAGGGAACATGCCGAAGAACTGGGTAAGATCGATACGCTTGATCACGGCTCACCGCTAAAGAGAGCGGCTTTCAGCACATCCAGGCTGTCCGACCGGTTCGAATGGGCGGCGTTTAACGCCCGCTCGCTGATGGGACACACCGTACCGCAGAGCTCAGATGTCATGGTCTACCTGCAGCGTGAACCCATCGGCGTTGTAGCGCTGATCACGCCGTGGAACATCCCGCTGGGGATGATCGTCCAGAAACTGGCGCCGGCGCTTACCCTGGGCAACACCTGCATCATCAAGCCGCCGAGCATCGATTCGCTATCGGCGTTGAAGCTGGCCGAGATACTGGAAAAACTGGAATTGCCCCCCGGCACCGTCAATGTTATCACCGGCCCCGGCGGCACCGTCGGCCACGCATTGGCCACTCACCCTGGTGTAGATATGATCGCGTTTACCGGCAGCTGTGAAACCGGTAAAGAACTGATCTCCCTGTCCAGCCAGACGGTCAAACGACTGCAACTGGAACTGGGCGGTAAAAATCCCATCATCGTTCTGGATGACGCGGATGTCGGCGCGGCCGCTAATGAAATGGTCAACGGCCAGTTGATGAACTCCGGCCAGACGTGCGCGGCTCCCGGCCGGTTCTATGTTCACGAGAAAGTCTACGATGAGTTCGTGGAAAAATTCATTGCCGCGGCCGGCAAATGGGTAGTGGGTGACCCATCCGATGAAAAAACCACGATGGGACCGCTCGTTTCCGCCGAACACCGTGATCATGTTGAGGGTTATATCAAATCCGGTCTGGACGAAGGCGCCAGGATTGTTCTCGGGGGTAAAAGACCGGCGGCTCCCCTCGATAAAGGCTATTACGTAGTACCGACCGTATTTATCAATGTCAAGCAGAAAATGAAGATCGCCAGAGAGGAAATCTTCGGTCCGGTGGCCTGTATCATGGAACCCTTCAGCTCGGACGAAAAGGTGCTGGAGATGGCCAACGATAATACCTACGGATTGTGCGCGCATGTCTGGACGAAGGACGCGGCCAGAGGCATGCGGTTCATGAACGACCTGCAAGCCGGTACCGTGTGGCTGAATAACAGCATCGGCGGCGGCCCTGAATTGCCCTGGGGCGGTTATAAAGAGAGCGGTTACGGTAAAGAAGGTTCCCTGTACGGACTATACGAGTATACCAATCTCAAACGGATGGCCGTCGATATTAGAAGCCTGAAAAAATAAGCCCAAACACTTTAACAAAATCCCCGGCAAAGTAAAAGTAAAAAACAGGCTCTGGTCAGACGGTCTGACCAGAGCCTGACACCGCCACTTCCCCGGAGTAGAAGAAATTTCCTTACAATGTTTTTATGTTATAAGGAGCTACACCTCTATGCCTGAGTATTCCATCCTGGGTAAACACGCTCCCCGTGTGGACGCCTTAATGAAAGCCACCGGAAGCGCGCTTTACAGCGCCGATTTCAGTCTGCCGGATATGCTTTTCGGTAAAGTACTGCGCAGTCCTCATGCCCACGCCCTGATCCGGCGACTGGATATATCCAGGGCGCAAACCTTTAAAGGAGTCAAGGCGGTAATCACTGCCGCCGATATCCCGGAACGGAGGTGGACTGACCCGGCCCGCGTGCCTTTACTGGCAGGAGAAAAAGCGGTCTTTGCCGGACAACCGGTGGCGATCGTGGCGGCGGTCAGTCCGGACATTGCGCTGGAAGCGCTCGGTCTGATANNAATATGAAACATTGCCCCCGGTGATGGATGTGCTGGAGGCCATGCAGCCGGATGCGCCACTCATTTATCCCAACAAGCACACTTATCTGAAACTGGGCGGACAGCTGACGAAATCCGAATTCCCCAGCAATATTGCCGCGCAGGTAGATTTGAAGATCGGCGATGTGAAGGCTGGATTTGAAGCGGCGGACATTGTCCTGGAAAATACATTCCGCACGCAGCGGGTACACCAGGGCTATCTGGAGCCCAGATCGGCGTTAGCTGATATCGCGCCGGACGGGAAAATCACCATCTGGACGGATAATCAGGGGACATTTTTAGTCAGGGATATCTGCGCGGATTTCCTGGATATGCCGCTCAGTCAAATCAAAGTGGTACCGGTCGAAATCGGAGGAGCATTCGGCGCTAAACAGTCGCAGCCTTTAGCGACTCTCTGCGCACTGCTGGCGCGCAAAACGGGATGCCCGGTCAAAATGACAATGACCAGAGAAGAGGATTTTACGGCGACCTGTCCGGCTCCGGCCTCAACTGTGACCGTTAAATTGGGAGTCACCAGGGAAGGACTATTGACAGCTGCCCAGGCTACGCTGATTTACGATATGGGCGCCTTTCACCGGGAATCTTCAGGATCTACGCACGCAGCTAACTGCGGACTGAGTCTTTATCGTATACCGAATTTAAGCATTAATTGTTATGACATTGTCACGAATAAAGCCCCGACCGGTTCATTCCGGGCGCCGGGCGCTTCGGAGACCGCTTTCGCCGTAGAATCACAGATGGACTTAATGGCGCGCGCGCTGAAGATGGACCCGCTGGAATTCCGTCTCAAGAATGCCGCAAGTGAAGGCGACTGTGCCATTGACGGCACACTTTTTGGCAAGATCGGTTTCAAAGAGACTCTGGTGAAAATGCAGGAACATCTCAAACAACGCGGCAAACAGGAAACCGGAAACCGCGGAACAGGTATTGCCTGCGGCCTCTGGTATCCCGCCGGGGGCGCTTGCGCCGCCGATATCAATCTCACCGGAGACGGCACAGCGACATTAATTATAGGTTCTTGCGACCTGACCGGAACGCGCACCAGCATGGCGCAGATTGCCGCCGAGGAATTTGGTATCCCCCTGGACAAAGTAACGGTGGTCACCGGAGACACAGACACCGCGCCACACTCCGATGTCACCAATAGCAGCAGAATTACCCGGCAGATGGGCACCGCGGTTTACCGCGTCTGCCGGGATGCGAAAGCACAACTCTCCGAACTGGCGGCAGCGCAGCTGCGTGTAGAACCGGACGAGTTACATTTCGCTGACGGACAGGTTTTTGTCCCCGGTCTCAAGGATAAAACTATTTCTTTAGCGGCGCTGATCAGGATCACCACCGGCCGGGGAGGTAAAGGCCCCGTCATCGGGGGGGCTCGGTAAATAATCAGCACTCTGCGCCGATCTTCGCCGTGCAGATGGCGGAAGTGGAGGTAGACAGGGAAACAGGAAAAGTAAAGGTGCTTGCATTCGCCGCCGCGCAGGATGTCGGCTTTGCCATTAATCC
>PMBW01000202.1 GCA_003153075.1 Dehalococcoidia bacterium
TCGGGGCCGATCATTATCGGGCAGGCAGCCGAATTTGACTACGCCGGCACGCAAGCCTGCAAAGCCATGCGTGAAGAAGGCGTCATTTCCGTGCTGGTCAATTCCAACCCGGCCACGATCATGACGGATGAAGATATTGCCGATGTGGTTTACGTTGAACCGCTGACCGTGGAAGTGATCGCCCGCATTATTGAAAAAGAGCGGCCGGACGGCTTATTGCCCACACTCGGCGGACAGACCGGCCTTAACCTCGCCGTGGAACTGGCCGATGCCGGTATCCTCGATAAATTTAACGTCCGTGTGCTCGGCACCCCGATCCAGACCATCCGCAACGCCGAAGACCGCGAACTGTTTAAGCAATTGCTGATCAAGATCGGAGAGCCGGTGCCGCGCAGCGAAACCGTAAATACAATGGAAGAAGGCCGCCGGGTAGCCAAAGAAATTGGCCTGCCGGTGGTGATCCGCCCGGCGTATACGCTCGGCGGCACAGGCGGCGGCTTCGCCCACAACGATGAAGAACTGGAGATCGTGCTGCACAGCGGGTTAACCGCCAGCCCCATCCACCAGGTGCTCGTTGAGGAATCCGTGGCAGGCTGGAAAGAGCTGGAGTACGAAGTGATGCGCGACGGCGCGGACAACTGCATCACGATCTGCAATATGGAAAACATCGACCCNNGGCATCCACACCGGCGACAGCATCGTCGTCGCCCCCAGCCAGACATTGACCAACAAAGAATACCAGATGCTGCGCTCGGCCAGTCTGAAAATCATCCGCGCGCTGGGAATCGAAGGCGGCTGCAACGTCCAATACGCCCTCGACCCCAACAGCGAACGGTATTATGTCATTGAAGTTAATCCCCGTGTCAGCCGCAGCTCGGCGCTGGCCAGTAAAGCCACCGGGTATCCGATCGCCCGCGTCGCTTCCAAGATCGCGGTCGGGAAACGGCTGGATGAAATCCCCAACGCGGTCACCGGCAAGACGATGGCCGCCTTTGAACCGGCGCTTGATTACATCGTGGTGAAAATCCCGCGCTGGCCTTTTGATAAGTTCGCCAGCGGCGACCGCTTGCTGGGCACCCAGATGAAAGCCACCGGCGAGGTGATGGCCATCGACCGCACGTTTGAAGCGGCCTTTCAGAAGGCCGTGCGTTCACTGGAATTCGGCAGGAAAACGCTGCTCTGGGAAGACCATAAATGGACGTTAGGCGCCGATATCAACACCTATCCGCTGGAGCCGACCGATCTACGGTTGTGGGCGGTGATGGCGGCTTTACGGCGCGGCATTGCCCCGCAGAAAATCAACGAAAAAACCCACATCGACATGTGGTTCCTGGATAAAATGGTCAACATCATCAACATGGAGAAACGGCTGCTTTCCCAGCCCTTGACCCCTGATTTCCTGCGGGAAGCCAAACGCATGGGTTTCTCCGATGAAATGATCGGCACGCTGGCAGACCGCTTACCGGAACAGATCAGGGAACAACGCCTGGAATGGAACATCCGCCCTGTTTACAAGATGGTGGACACCTGCGCGGCGGAGTTCGATGCTGCCACGCCTTATTTTTACAGCACCTACGAAACTGAAAACGAGGCGATCCCGGCAGCGCGCAAAAAAGCCGTGGTCATCGGCTCCGGCCCGATCCGTATCGGACAGGGCATCGAGTTCGATTATTGCAGTGTGCACGCGGCCAGGGCGTTAAAGGAAGCCGGTTACCAGAGTATCATGATCAACTCCAATCCGGAAACCGTTTCTACTGACTTCGATACCAGCGACCGCCTCTATTTTGAATCGCTCGACGAAGAAAGCATCCGCGACATACTGGAAAACGAAAACGGTAATCAGGAAAACCCTGAAAATGGCAGCACGCCCTCGATCGTCCAGTTCGGCGGACAGACCGCCATCAATCTGGCCGACCCGCTGGCGCGCGCCGGTATGCCGGTTCTGGGCACTTCCGCCGAATGTATCGANNGAAGACCGCCGCCGTTTCGAGCAATTCCTGGGCAACCTGGGCATTCCCCAGCCTCCCGGCGCCGGTGTCACAAGCATCGAAGAAGCGCTTAAAGTGGCAAAACTGATCGGCTACCCGGTGCTGGTGCGTCCAAGTTATGTGCTCGGCGGACGCGGCATGGAAATTGTCCACAATGCCTCGGAATTGTCGCATTACATGAGCATCGCTACCGAACTGAATACCGGACACCCTGTTTTGATCGATAAATATCTCGAGGGCAAAGAGGCTGAAGTAGACTGTATCTGCGACGGCGAGACCGTTCTGATCCCCGGCGTGATGGAGCAGCTGGAACGCGCCGGTGTGCACAGCGGCGACTCGATGGCCGTATATCCCGGCCTGACGCTGACCACCGCGGAAATAGACACCATCACCGATTACGCGGTGCGCATCGGCCTGGCGCTGCAGGTGCGCGGCCTGATGAATATCCAATTTGTGATCATGCCGGACCATCCGCTCGGCGGCGCTTCGGTTTATGTGCTGGAAGTCAACTCCCGCGCCAGCCGCACCGTGCCCTTCATCTCTAAAGTGACCGGCGTCCCGATGGTGAAGGTCGCCGTCAAAGTCATGCTTGGAACGAGCCTGAAAGCGCAGGGCTATGAGACCGGTGTGTATAAACGCCAGCACCTCGTGGCCATCAAAGCCCCAGTCTTTTCCATGTCCAAACTGGTCGGGGTGGATACCCACCTGGGGCCGGAAATGAAATCCACCGGCGAAGTAATGGGTATCGATTACCGTTTCGAAGCCGCGCTCGCCAAAACACTGCTGGCCGCGGGTTTAATGCTGCCGCGGGAAGGCGGGATATTACTCAGTATCTCCGACCGCGATAAGCCGGAAGCCGTGCCGATCATCAAGAAACTGGCCGGTATCGGTTACAAGCTGTACGCCACCGAAGGCACCGCTGCAATGCTCACTGCCCTAGGTTTACCGGTGACCATGACCACCAAGAAACTGAGTGAAGGCCACCCGAATGTGCTGGACGCCATCACCGGCGGCATGGTGCAGGGTATTATTAATACCGTGACCAATAGCGGCACCGTCATGCGTGACGGTTTTGCCATACGCAGGACTGCAGCGGAAAGACGAATCCCCTGCTTTACCTCATTGGATACGGCACGGGCGGCTGTGGATATCCTGGTCAGGGATAAACATGATTACCATGTACAGCCGCTGGCTTCCTACCGTAACAGGAGACAACCGTGAATCATGAAATCTGTACCGTAATTTCCAACGCTGAGATTACCCCGGGTATATGGTTAATGTGGCTGACAGCGCCGGAAATCGCGCGGCAGGCGCAGGCCGGTCAATTTGTCATGGCCGTCTGCGGTGAAGCGGCCACCCTGCGGCGTCCGATCAGTGTGCATACCGTCGACGGTGAAAAACTGGCCCTGCTCTATATGGTCGTCGGGAAAGGCACGGAATGGCTGACACACCGGGCAGCGGGCAGCGCCGTAGATATCCTCGGGCCGCTGGGGAACGGATTTAAAGCAGCCCGGCCGCAGACCGGAACCCTGAGCTTCCTGATGATCGCCGGCGGTATCGGTATCGCGCCGCTGCGCTTTCTGATCGAGAAGGTCAAACCGTCCTGCCGCCAGATCATTGTACTGCAGGGCGCGGCGACTAAATCCAAACTGTACCCGAAAGAACTGCTGCCGCCGGAGGCAAGCCTGACGGTAGCCACCGAAGACGGGACAGCGGGCTATCAGGGGTTAATTACAGCGCTGGTTCCGACCTTTGCCACTACCGCCGATGAAGTCTTTATCTGCGGGCCGATGCCCATGCTCAGGTATATCGCGGAAAACCAGAAAGCGCTCAAACTCACCGATAAACCGGTCTCTGTTTCCCTGGAAATGCGCATGGCCTGCGGCGTGGGCGTCTGCTACGGCTGCACGATCAGAACCAAAAACGGCTTGAAGCAGGTTTGCAAAGACGGCCCGGTTTTTGACCTCAACGATGTCATCTGGGACGAGATGTTGAGGGTGTAACGCGACAATAAAATAGCACTATTATTCCGTGACCGTAAAATGATCAACAACCAGCGCGCCCCATTCATCTCCGGCAACCACAGTGTAAATTCCCGGGGTGAAGTTAGTTTGAGTTGCGTTTGGTCGGCTGCCTGCCCAGAAACTCCATATCCCGAAATTTGCGCCCATCTCAGTGGTTTGAGTTTCATCAGGGTTGGAACCTTTTATTATCGCAACACCGCTTGCGGAATTGAAAGTATAGGTGCCGATATTTACTATACGCGGAACACAACCAAATGTGATAATATTCGGGTTATACAGGTCAAGCGACTCTACTTTTGAAACTTCTTTGGTAGAATAATTTCCCTGGAAAACGGCTATCCCAAAAGGAAAAATACCTGCCCCGCAAAGATCCAAGGTTAATCCGC
>PMBW01000178.1 GCA_003153075.1 Dehalococcoidia bacterium
TGACAAAAAACAAAAATAGATTCCAGGCAAGAAGATTTCAGGCTATACGCTTGATTTTCTATTTGCCATTATTGAGTAACAACAATATAATGTAGGCAGCTTGAACAATAACCTGCCGGTATACTGGAGGTTTGAAAATGGCGAAGATCGTATTAATTGGCGCGGGAAGTCATTCCTTCTCNNTTACCGATATCATTTCTTATCCGGAGCTCCGAGACAGCACGGTTACACTGATGGACATCGCCAAAGAACCGTTGGAGCTCGCTGCGTCACTCGCCGCCAAATTGGTCAAACAGCAGGGATTTAATACTAAAATCAAATCCACCACCGACCGGCGGGAAGCACTTAAAGACGCCAACTATGTTATCGTCGCGATCCGGGTTGGCGGCGCGGCTGCTTCTGTCACAGATCATGAAATTACTTTAAAATACGGCGTTAATCAAGACGTTGGTGATTCAACCGGGCCCTGCGGCGTTTTTTACGGGGCGCGCCATGTATCGGCGATATTAGACATCTGCCGCGATATGGCAGAACTTTGCCCGGACGCCTGGCTGATTAACTACACCAACCCTATGGCCATGATCACCTGGGCGGTCAATGACTATACCAAAATTAAAAATATCGGGCTGTGCCACAGCGTGCCGCACACCGCTGAAGACCTGGCGAAACAGATCGGCGCCCCTTATAACGAATTCTCTTACTGGGTGGCAGGTATCAACCACATGGCCTGGTTCCTGGAAATGACATGGAACGGACAGGATGCCTATCCCTTACTGAAGAAGAAATTTGAAGATCCGGCGTCCTATACCAGAATGGATGCCCATTGGGCCGGGCCGGACATCGTGCGCGCGGAAATCTTTAAAGCTTTCGGCTACTTCGTCACGGAATCCAGCCGCCACATGTCGGAATACGTCCCTTATTTCCGTAAAACCCCGGAAATGATCGAGAAATTCAAATTGGGTAACTTCGGCAGGTTCGATCCCAAAAACAGGGAACAGGAACGAAAGGATCAGGATGCGGAATTAATGCGCATGATCAACTCTAGGGAAAAAATGCCCATCAAACACAGCGGTGAATACGGCTCCATCATTATCCGCTCATTAGAAACCGGCATTCCTTCCAGGATCAACGGAAACGTGAAAAACCAGGGCTTGATCACTAATCTCCCCGAAGGCTGCTGTGTCGAAGTCCCGTGCCTTGTGGACAAGGAAGGAATTCACCCCTGTTATATCGGGGATTTGCCGCCGCAGTTAGCCGCGCTCAACCGGACCGAAGTCAGTGTCCATGAGTTGGCAGTCCGGGGCATCGTGGAAAAGGATAAAACCAAGATCTTCCAGTCTATTCTGCTGGACCCGTTAACTTCCGCCCTGCTCACGATCGATGAAACGCGCAGCATGGTTGACGAGATGTTCAAAGCTGACAAACAGTACATGAAGGGTTACAAATAAAAAGCGAATCTATCCAGGGAGGAAATAACCAATGGCAAATGTTAAACGTGTATTTACAGTGGACGGCAAACCATTTTTTCCACTCGGCGGCCAGTCCTGCAATTCCAGCGGCTATAACAAGCAGGAATCGGAACGCGCCTTTGAGGTCATCAAATTGCTGCACGGTAATACCCTGGAGATCCCGGTTTACTGGGACCAGGTAGAACCTGCCGAAGGTAAATTTGATTTCGCCACCGTAGATGCCTTGCTGGCTTCCGCCCGGCGATATGAAGTTAAATTGATCCTGCTATGGTTCGCCACCTGGAAAAACGGCAACATGGATTATGCTCCGGCGTGGGTTAAAACCAATCCCAAACGTTTTAAACGGGTCATATCACAGAACGGCAAAGATGTCTGGAATCTCTCCTCACATTGCAAAGCCAATCTGGAAGCGGATAAAAAGGCTTTTGTTGCCCTCTGTAAGCACCTGAAAATTAAAGACAACGTCGACCGGACGGTTATCAGCCTCCAGATCCAGAACGAGCCCGGGATCATCGGCAGCGACCGTGATTACGGCCCCGAAGGCCAGGCCGACTTCGAAAGCCCCGTCCCCGCTGCCATTACCACCGCAATGAAGAAAAAAGGCTCGGGCCGGATATGGGATATCTGGCAAAAAGCCGGCGCTAAAAAATCCGGTGGAACATGGCCTGAAATGTTCGGGTGGGAGGCCGGCGAACTGCTCAGTGCCTGGAGCATCGCCCGTTACATCGACGACATTGCCGAAGCCGGGAAAGCCGTAATCGGCCTGCCCATGTTTGTTAACGTCTGGATGATGGAGCAACCGTGGTGGCCGCTCGCCGGTGAAGCTTATCCTGCCGGCGGCGCCGTCACCAAAGTACTGGATATCTACAAATGGTGCGCGCCGCACCTCGAGCTCATTGCCCCGGATAACTACCCGGATGATTCCCGCGGATATGAGGCTAATGCTATTAGCTATTCCCGCGATGATAATCCGTATTTTACCCCGGAATCCGCCGGAGACCAGAATATGTTCCGCGGCATCGCGGACTATAACCTGATCGGGAACTTCTTTTTCGGTGTTGAGTATATCGTTGACGCCAACTGCCAGATCCGTCCGGAGTATCAGGCGCTGGTTGAAAACTTCCACTGCGTATCGTCCGCTATCCCGTTATTACTCAAATACCAGGGTACCGGCAAAATCCATGCCTTTATCCAGGAATTTAAATTACTGGCACAGCGCGTTGAACTGGACGGCTGGATGGGTGTTGTCGAATTCGGGGAAAAACCCGTGCGCTGGGCCGGTAAAGACTGGCGGCATAACGCCGGGTGGGTCTGGAAAGAACAGGGCGACCTGAAACGCGGCCGCGGGCTGATCATCCAGGCCGGCGAGCATGAATTTTATGTTGTCGGCACCGGCTGCCGTGTATTTCTCCGCCGCACACCGACCCCTGACAAAATGCAGGCGCCTTCACTTGTTGCTGACTGGGCTACCAAGATTTTCGGTTATATTGTCAGCGTCGACGAAGGTCATTTCGATAAAAACGGCAAATACGTGGGCGACCGCCGCCGTAACGGTGACGAGATCTTCCGCCGCGGTTTGTGGGTGGAACCTGATAACGGTGTCCTGCGCGTGATCACCTGCGATTAAGTATTTGTTTTTCATGGGTTAGCGACAACAAATCCTGCATTCAAATATTAATAATCTAAAAGGAGACACTGTAATGACCGTACCCAAACGTATCTTTAAGGTGAACGGGAAGCCATTCTTTCCCCTTGGCGGCCAGTCCTCGACTTCGAGCGCATACAGCAGCAGTGAGATCGAACCGGCCTTTCAGGCCGTCAAACTGCTCCACGGCAATACCCTCTTAACGGATGTCTATTGGGAGCACATCGAACCTGAAGAAGGCAAATTCGACTTCACTTCTGTCGATGATTTACTGGCCGGTGCACGCCGGCATGGACTCAAACTGATATTACTCTGGTTCGCCACCTGGAAGAATGCTACGATGGACTACGCGCCGGATTGGGTAAAGACGAATCCAGACCGGTTCAAGCGTGTGATATCACCCACCGGCAAAGATTTATGGACCCTTTCTCCTTTCTGTCAGGCCAACCTGGAAGCTGATAAAAAGGCCTTCGTTGCGCTGTGCAAGTATCTCAAAAAGAAAGATAGCGCCGAGCAAACAGTCATCGCCCTCCAGGTTGAGAATGAGGCGGGTATCTTCGGCAGCAACCGCGATTACGGCCCTGTCGCTCAGGCCATATTTGACAGTCCTGTTCCCGCCAAACTGATGACTGCCCTGAAAAAAGCGGGCAAAGGCACGGTCTATGACCTCTGGCAGCAAGCCGGCGGTAAAACTACCGGCAACTGGACGGACGTATTCGGCTGGCAGGCCGGTGAATTTGTCAGCGCCTGGGCTGTTGCCCGCTATATCGATAGCGTCGCCGAAGCCGGTCAGGCTGTGTACGATATCCCCATGTACATGAACGTCTGGCTGATGGAAGTCCGCCGCGGCGACTCGCGCTGGATGCTCCCCGGCGAATCCTATCCCTCCGGCGGAGGCGTCACCAAAGTGCTGGATATCACCAAATGGTTCACGCCGCATTTAGCCTTAATTGCGCCTGATATCAAGTTCTATAATCTGCGCGCGTTTGAGGCTGTTTGCGCTGCTTATTCCCGCGCCGATAACCCCTTCTTCCTGCCGGAAACTCCTCCCGCCCCCAGTCTGTTCCGGGCCATCGCCGATTATAATCTGCTCGGCTACCACCGTATGTATTTACTCGAATCGATCGTAGGCGAGGATGGTTCCGTCCGCCCCGGATCTCAAGTGGGCGTGGACACTATCCGCTGCGTTGCTTCCGCTATACCGCTTATCCTCAAATACCAGGGCACCGGCAAGATCTATGCCGTCGTCCAGGAAGACGACATCGACGCACAGCGGTTTGATATGGAAGGCTATCTGGCAGTCGCGTCTTTCGCCACCGGACACGCGCCTCACATCCCCATGGATTATCGGCACGACACCCCTGAGGAGGCCAAACAAGGCTTGCTCGGCCAGGATCGCGGCCGCGGTTTGATCATCCAGGCAAGTAGGAATGAATTCTATCTAGTCGGCGCTAATTACCGCCTGTTCCTCCGTCCTAAACTATCCCCCGAAAAGATGCTGGACGCCACCTTCGTTGCGGAGGGCTGGCTCACCAAACTGTCTCACCAGCTCCGGGTAGATGAAGGCCACTTCGACGAGAATGACAAATTCGTCGTCGACCGCAGGCGTAACGGCGATACGATCAGTATGGGCATCTGGGTCGCTCCCGACGTCGGCGTAGTACGCGTGTTAATGTGTGATTAAGTATTTTCGACTACGGCAGGGGCAAAAAACTAAATATAACCGTCGCTAAAAGAGCAGTTAGACAGTGCATAATTTATGGATTTTACGCTCCTCCGCTGCATAGTAACACTGCATAGTAACATTGTTGACAAGGATGGACTTTTATGTTAGAATTCTGCAACTTCCTGTATTGGGGCGAGCGATAGTATGCGTGCGTATTTGATTAGAAGATTACTCTTAATCATCCCCACTGTTTTTATCGTTAGTATTATCGTCTTCATGGTCATCCGTTTAATCCCCGGCAGCATCGTAGATATCATGGTCCAGCAATACCAGTATCTCACCCAGATGGATAAAAAGGCCATTGAGCACGCCATGGGCCTTGACGTTAACCTCTTTATTCAATATGGGCGCTGGATGGGTAACATTATCCTGCACGGCGACCTTGGCAGCTCCCTTTGGACAGGTCAACCGGTGATCAAGGATATCCTGGCCCGCTGGCCCGTGACGCTTGAACTCGGCTTGCTGGGTATTATCACCGCCCAATTGATTGCTATCCCCATCGGTATTTATTCAGCCATCCGGCAAGACACGGTCGGGGACTATGTCGCCCGCAGTTTTGCTAACTTTTGCATCGCCATTCCCAACTTCTGGCTAGCCACGATGGTCATCGTCTTCCCTTCCCTGTGGTGGGGTTACAGTCCGCCGATCAGGATTATTCATTTAACCGTCGACCCTATTGGCAATTTTAAAATGTTCATCGTGCCGGCGCTCGTTCTAGGCATGGAAATGTCCGGCATGACCATGAGGATGACCCGCACGATGATGCTGGAAGTGCTCAGACAGGACTACATCAGGACGGCCTGGGCCAAAGGTTTGCGGGAAAGGGTTGTCGTGACCAGGCATGCGCTGAAGAATGCTCTCATACCGGTCGTCACTATCATCGGGTGGCAGCTCCCGGTGTTAATCGGCGGTACTGTGATCATCGAAAACATCTTCCAGTTGCCCGGCATGGGCCAATTGATCATTAACGCCACCACCTCGCGGGATTATACGATCGTCAGCGCGGTGCTTTTCCTCTTTGCCTTTGTTATTATGTTAATCAACCTGCTGGTGGACATGACCTACTCTTTCCTTGATCCCCGGATTCATTTTAAATAAGTAAGACAACATGCAACGGGATGAAAATATTTGACTGTTTGAAGGAGTGTAAAATGTGAGACAAAAAAACCGTTTTAGTTTACAATTGATTAAAAAAAATAGAAAGGAGTGAGAACTAATGAAAAAGAAGATCTTGTGGTTGGGTTTAACCTTCTTAATGGTAGCGGCATTGGTGCCGGCTTTAGTGCTGTCTTCCTGCACTACCAATTCGACAACAGCCGCGTCGACAACAAAACCGGCAACACAGGCCAATACACCGACAACCGGTGGCACTCTGACAGTATTCACCCAGTGGGGTATGGAAGATCCCTCCGGTTTTGATTCACTGACACAGAGGATCTGGTCAGGCTCAGTCTGGATCAACCCCTTTACAGAGTGGCTGTGCCGTGGGAATGTCGAGAAATATGGTCCGCGCGGTACCAAAGATTTCACCTTCCAAACCTGGGAAAATATCCCGGAACAATATCTGGGCGGTGAGATTGCCCAATCCTGGGAAGTTCAAGCCAGTCCTTTACAGATTACCTATCACCTGCGCCCCGGCATTATGTTTGCCGCTAATTCAACGATCGGCATGGCAGCCCGCGAAGTTACCGCCAGCGATGTTGCCTTCAGTCTGTTACGCACCAAGAATACCCCCGGACCGGGCAGCTACCTCGCAATGGTCGATAATGTCACTGCACCGGATAAATACACCGCGGTCGTTTCTTTGAAAGCCTACGATGCTAACTGGTTCTTTATCTTTGGCGGCGGTATGGCCATGGGCGCCATTCAGCCCCAGGAAATGGCCAAAGCCAATACCCCGAAAGAAGACTGGCATAACGCCACCGGCAGCGGACCCTTTATCCTGAAAGATTATGCCTCCGGCGTTGGCGCAACCTATGAAAAGAACCCCAACTATTGGGGAAAAACCACCATCGGCGGCAAACAGTATTCAGAACCGCTCATCCAGACACTGCAATATCCCGTTATCCCGGATGAATCTGCCCAGGTGGCCGCGCTCCGCACCGGTAAGATCGACTGGTGGCCGAATGTCAAACAGCAATATTCAGCTTCATTGGCTTCCACCGCTCCTGACCTGGTACAGAACAAATACCTGTTCGGCAAGATCGACCTGTGGAGAATCAACCGGCAGGGATCCAAGACCCTTAAGGATGTCAAAGTACGTCAGGCTTTAATGGTTGGCTTGGACTTGAAAGCCATTTCCACCCTGCTCTACAATGGCGGCGAAATTGTTAACTGGCCCATCGGGCCTCAGGCTCCCGGTTACACCGCTTTTGCCGACCTTTCCGCTACCGGCAAGATGTTGTACACCTTTGATGCCGCGAAAGCAAAGCAGATGCTCGCCGATGCCGGTTATCCTAACGGCTTCTCGATCGTCATCAACACAGATGCCCCTCATACCGATTTAGCCAATGCTTGCGCCAGCTATTGGGCCAAGATCGGCGTTACCGCTGATATCAAGATCCATGATGCAACAACAGGTGCTTCTCTTCGTGACCAGGTTACCTATCCTGACATGATCTACACCAACTACACTGTCGTTAACCCGTTAGTATCAGAACACCTGGTTGCCAGCGATGTTTTAGCAACTAACTTCACCGCCAAAGAACCTTTTGATGCAATGTACAAAGCCGCCGCGACCGAAATGGATCCGACGAAACGCACCGCATTAGAAAAGTCCCTTGGCGTGGCCATGCTGGAAGATGCCGGTATGATCCCCTTCGCCCAGGCCTATAACTACAACTGCTACTGGCCGTGGATCAAGAACTACTTCAATGAAACCGATGCCGGTTACTACAACCAGATGCCGATGATCAAAACCCTGTGGATCGACCAGAATCTTAAGAAGACTCTCGGAAAATCATAGTATCTAACGATCACACAATTTGCGATTCATAACACGGAACAATATAATTGGAAGGCGGGGGTTTTCCCCCGCCTTCCAGAATATTCAGGAGGTTTATCATGGCTAAAATTGTCATCATCGGCGCCGGCAGTCATGTCTTTTCGCGCCACCTTATCACGGATATCGTTTCTTACCCGGAATTGAGACACAGCATGATTTCACTGGTAGATATCGCGCAGGAACCTCTGGATCTCATTACCGCGTTTACGAAGAAACTGATCAAGCAGCAAGGCTACAACACAAAAATCGAAGCTACCACAGACCGCCGCATCGCCCTTAAAGGCGCTAATTACGTTTTCACCACGATTCAGGTCGGCGGCGCTAAAACCACCCAGACCGCCAAAGCGATTACCACCAAATACGGTGTCGATGAAGGTGTCGGCGATACGATCGGACCGCGCGGGGTGTTCTACGGAGCGCGCCATGTGCCGGTGATGCTGGACATCTGCCGGGATATGGAAGAACTCTGCCCGGATGCCTGGTTATTAAACTACACTAACCCCATGTCCATTATCACCTGGGCAGTAAACGATTACACGCATATTAAAAATGTCGGTTTATGCCACAGTGTGCCGCATACGTCAGCTGAACTGGCAAAATACATCGGCGCGCCTTATGAGGAAATTTCTTATTGGGTCGCCGGCATTAACCATATGGCCTGGTTCCTGGATTTCCGATGGAAAGGAGAAGACGCCTATCCCCTCCTTCGCGAGAAGTTTAAAAACCCCGCTGTTTATTCAGGGCCGGAAGCTCACTGGGCCGGGCCGGATGTCGTGCGTGCGGAAATTTTCAAAGCCTTCGGCTATTTCGTCACCGAGTCCAGTGTGCACATGTCGGAATACACCCCCTACTTCCGTAAACGCCCGGAACTGATCGAACAATTTAAATTGAATTCACTCAGCGGCGAGCAGTGGTTCGATCGCAGAAAAAAGGAAGCTGACGAGTTTAAAAAACAGGTTACTTCCGACGAAAAACTTTCTACCGCGCACAGCGGCGAATACGGCTCGATCATCATCCATTCGCTCGAGACCGGCACACCTTCCCGCATTAACGCCAACGTTAAAAACCATAAATTGATCACCAACTTGCCCAACGGCTGTTGCGTGGAAGTCCCCTGCCTGGTAGATAAAGAAGGTATCCATCCCTGCTTCGTCGGCGATCTGCCGCCGCAGTTAGCTGCCTTAAACCGCACTAATATCAACGTTTATGAGATGGCTGTCCGCGGCATTGTCGAGAAGAATAAAACCAAGCTTTTCCAGGCGATTCTCCTCGACCCTTTGACCGGCGCCGTGCTCACCATTGAAGAAACCCGCAATATGGTCGACGAAATGTTTAAGGCCGAAACGGACTACGTTAAAGGCTATAAATAGTTCTTTTCTGCCCATTCATTATTGCTATTATCAAAACCAGAAAAGCCCCCCGGAATCCGGGGGGCTTTTTGATTAAATACTAAAATGATCGTGAATCCTACGACATCAAAGTTATCTCTATTTGCTATAACTCTACCTTTCGCTAAGGGGAGATACAGGGGGATTTTCAGTTATTATTCTTGATTATTCTTTACNNCCCTCGGTCGCCAGCGTCCGGTACAGATCATCCAGATCCGGTACTTTGACCCAGCTCCAGGAACCTTTCATTGTTCCTTCCAACTTCACTATTTTGCCCCGGGTTACCAGCATCTTAAAATTGCCGTCGTCCTCCTGCAGGCTGGATATTGTTACCACCCCGGGTCTCAATTGGAACTCCACCGTGCCCATATCCGGCCCCAT
>PMBW01000051.1 GCA_003153075.1 Dehalococcoidia bacterium
CTACCTTTTTCAATAGAAAAAAGAGCGGACAGCCGCGACTTTGAGCGCACCCGGGACCAACTCGCCGAGATGCTGCCCGAAGGTTTACGGGAAGCGGCAGAAAAGAATCCTCGCCTTTTTGAATATATCAGCTGGCTACCGATATCGAAAATCGGGATACCGGAATATTATCCAGAACTATCGAAAGCTATAGGGGATAACAAGGCCCCGAATATTATCTACCCGATAAAGAATGACGGTCTATTTGTGCATATCCTGTTCGATGACAGCGGCTACAGACACAATTACATTCAAATCGAGCCTACCACGACGCTGAGCCTGGATAAAATACTGAACGACGTGGAAGATGCGTGTATTGCAATCAGTGAAAAAATCCCCGGGATCAACCCTGATGTCGACCGGGAAAAACAACTGCTCGCTTATCTGGACCAGGTTACCGCTGAGACAAAACAGCCCGGCATGAATTTCTTCCTTAAATTCATCAGGCAACTTTTGAAAAAGAAAGACGACGAAACCCCGCTCAATGTCAAAGTGACCCCGGAAGAACTGGCAGGGATAAAATACCTGTTTGTGCGGGACAAAGTCAAGTTGGGCATTCTTGAGCCGATCATTACAGACCCGTACATTGAAGATATCAGCTGCTCCGGTATGGGCAATATTTTTATTGAACACAAGATATTCAAGAGTTTAAAAAGTACGATCAACTTTTCGACTTTCGAAGACCTCGATGAATTCGTGATCGAGTTGGCCGAACGGATCAAAAAACCTGTCACCTACAAGAATCCGATCGCGGATGCCACGCTTCCGGACGGATCGCGTATCAATATCGTATACGGGCGGGATATTTCCAAACGTGGTTCCAATTTCAGCATCCGGAAATTCAGTGAAACACCGCTTTCCATTTTTGAAATCGTGGATTTCGGCACAGTCAATTACCAAATACTGGCTTACCTTTCGCTGGCAATCAGTAACGGTATGAATGTCTTTGTGGCGGGAGAATCAGCTTCAGGCAAGACGGCTTTACTGAATGCAATAACAACATTTATCCCGCCGCTGTCCAAAATTATCACGATCGAAGACACGCCGGAATTACAGGTGCCGCATGCAAACTGGATCCGCGAAGTAGTAAATTCCAGCAAGGCAGATGACGGCGGATCGGTAACCATGTTCGATTTGTTAAGAGCTGCTTTACGTCAAAGACCTAATGAAATCATAATCGGGGAAATCCGCGGCAAGGAAGGGAACATTGCATTCCAGGCGATGCAGACAGGGCACTCCTGTATGGCCACATTCCATGCGGCTTCCGTCGAAAAGTTAATACAGAGAATTACGGGTGATCCGATTTCCGTACCGAGAGCTTATATCGATAACTTAAACATCGCCGTGCTGATGGGTATGGTCAGGTTGCCGAACGGGAAAATCGGGCGCCGCATTACCAGTATCGCGGAAATAGTTGGTTGGGACCCCTTAACACAAACATTTAATATTGCGGAAGCCTTTCACCATGACGAGGCCAGAGACCAGTTTGATTTTACGGGTTATATGACCAGTTTTATTATGGAATTTAAAATAGCTCCCCGTTTGGGTATCCCCAGTAACAAGAAAGGCAAGATATATGAAGAAATCGACCGCCGGGCGAGAATTTTGGAAGAACTGCACAAGGGGAAGGGGATAACCGGTTTTTATGAAGTGCTCAATGTTCTGAGTAAAGCGCAACAGCAAGGATTGTTCTAATACTTAAAAAGGTATACTGATGGCGACCATAACGTTACCCTTTGTCATTAATAATAATATGACGACTGAAAATGAAAGTATTCAATCGGATATTTTTAATAAGCTGCCCGAGGGTTTGAAGAAAATAGCCGAAGAGAACCCGCACGTGCTGGCCTACCTGAGCCGTATGCCTTTCGAGGAATTCGGGATACCGGAATATGCCCCGGAATTGACCCGCAAAATGGGGGATAACAAAAAGCCCAATATCATTTACCCTGCGCACCGGAATGGAGTTTTCATCCATATATTACCTGGCGAAGATAGAAATAATTATATACCTATTGAACCGAATTTCGGGCTCGAACTTGATCAATTAATGAAGGAGATCGAGATTCAGCTTTTAAACGCTGGGAATAAACTTAAAAAGATCAACGCTGATGAAGACAAAGAAAAACAGTTCCTAGATTATCTTAATATGGTAACGACAATCAACGAAAGGAAACAAGACGGTATCATTGATAAAAGTCTTAGTTATTTTCAAAATAACATTCAAGGCATAACTAAAATCAAAGTTACCCAGAGGCAATTACGTGCGATACAATATCTCTTTATACGTAATAAATTAGGCATGGGGGCAATGGACCCGTTGATCGTAGATCCTTACATCGAAGATATCAGTTGTTCCGGGCTGGGCCAGATATTTATTGAACATAAAATATTTAAGGCGCTGAAAAGCACTGTCACCTTTATCACACTGGACGACCTGGATGAATTCGTGCTCTGGCTGGGCGACCGGGTAAAAAAGCC
>PMBW01000211.1 GCA_003153075.1 Dehalococcoidia bacterium
CGGCAGAAAGCAGTCGATGACGCGAAACAAAAAGCTCAGGACATCGCCAATTCTTACGGCGTAACCCTCGGCAAACCCATTTTAGTTGTTGAAACCAACGCTTCTATGAATCCTTACTACAATAATTACGGCGGCGGCTCCGGCTCGGTAGTTTCATCTGATTCAGGCAATTCGTTCAATGCCGGTTCGACAGATATCCTGCTGAATGTTTATGCGTCCTATTCCATTATTAAAAAATAATCAGTTCAAAATATGAAGGCCCTGCAAAATATACTCGTGAATCATGAAACGATTGCCTGAGAAATTGCGTCTTAGTATATGAGGTGATCTTTCGAAAAAGGCGGATAAAAAAATGAAACAGCGGATTAACAATATTTTCACAGCAGTACTATTGCTGGGTATTTCGGTAGTGGCAGCGGGGTGCAACACCCCCGCTGCCACAGCTTACACTAAAATCTCACCGGCGGTGACTTCGAAGGTAACCACTACCGGAAAAAAGTTGGCAACGGATGCCCCATCCGATACGGTACGTTTTACATTCCCGGACCAGGGAAATATCCGCGTCGACGGCAGGGGGCACTTCAGTTATCAGAGGGTATTTACACCGATTACAGAGGCAACAACTTACCAGGGCGTCACTTTTACACCGTTCACATACGGCCCGGGTACGACAATTACCGCGCCCATCGGCTACTGGTTCACCGTAACATTCGCGGATGGGAGCACGGAAGAACTGCAATATGTCGGTTTAGGACAGACCGATAACTTCAGCATTAATATTACTAAACACGATAATCCCGCCGCTGGCGTAATGCTGGGCTGGCAGGATGTCGGGGGTGGGCTAACCCCGTGTTTATATCTACTTGTCAGTGAATGATTCCCGGTTGAGATAAGAAATTACCGTCGGTTATAAAAACCGATGAACATAAGGCGGATAACATGCAACAGCGGATTATAAGAATTATCGTAGCACTGGTACTGCTTGTCATATTAGTAGCTTCAGCCGATTGCGGGAGTCCCGCAACTGCGACTACTCCCGATAAAACTTCGCCGGTAATTACCACCGCGTCTACTACACCCTCCACATTACCGCTAACAACCGTAAATACCGGTGTTTATTCCGCAGTTTCTGAATCTGCCAACGGACTCAGGCTCTACCTTTCCCTGGACGGGACGGCATACAAGGCCGGTCAGCAGGTGTTAATCACTCTCGACGAACAGAACACACTGACAACCGTGAACAACATTCCCGCCGCGCACAATTGGCCGGTGAAAGGATTGGCTATCGGACATTGCGGTACGATCAACTATCCCTTCGGTTTCGCGATTTTTAAAGGTTATTTCTCTGCTGACGATGCTTCAACCGCAACCCCGCTTAATCTCTATAACCCGAACGAAGCATACCACTGCCCGATGATATTATCGGAAATTACAGCTTACAATTTTAAACCATCCGGCGACATTGCGGACATCATGGGAAGCTGTACACCCGACATATGTATTTCTGACATGGTAATTAAAACAGGAGTTCCCATCACGGGCTATTGGACCACCGGTTCCCTGATCAACTCCTCCAATTTTGACCCCGGAATTTATACCGTCGTCGGTGGAGATGAATGGGGCAACATNNCTTCCCCGGTTACAACGCCGTCAGATACTACATCAACCTCGACGCAATTAACATCATCAACAACGGCTGATTTAATTACTATAACCACTGTTCCACCAATAGTTTCGTTGCTTCCGACGCCATTACCATCAACCAAGGCCGATTCCATGAGCCTGCGCACTGTACAAATAGTTTTTATTGCGCAAAAACCTAAAAACGGCCCCGCCATCCTGGTTATTCCAATTGGCACGGGTATCTTGATAAATGACGACGGCTATATCATTACCGCAAACCATCTGCTCGATCTGGGCGAGCAATTAATGCAAAAAACACAGGCTGAAATCAAACAGCTGAGCATAGAAATCTTACCTTACCCGTATGGACGCGCATTCGCCGTCGCTACCCCGGCAATAACGAATGATTTTAACCTCGTCGCCAACGATACTGCACATGATCTGGCATTGTTAAAACTCAAATTGCCTATCGTCGCAGTTGTACCCGGCGGTGTCGGACCGGTAAGAATTAATTTCGCTGATGGCGCCCTTGGCGATTTACATATAGACGATGCTGCCTTTTCCACAAATCTTTCACAGAACCTATCTGTCACAGTTACAGGCTACGCTTCAGACAAGATCGTACTGATCACAAAAACCGGTAAAATAACCACCGGTAAACAAACGGATGTTAGTACATATAAATTAACCGATACAACCAGCATGGCGGGTGATGAAATCAATGTCACTTACAGTCTATCCGAATATTACCGGACGAACATTACTACAAACGCCATTTTTAGCGGAAGCCCGGTTTATTCCGCCGGTCACGAGGAGATATTGGGCATCTGCAATAATGCAATTTACGGTTCGGAAAATACCGTTGTCATCCCCGGTCAATACATTTTGGATTTACTGCGAAATAATAATATCCGGTAAAATAATGGATTTTATTTGGAGTATTGCATGAAGCACAAAATTGGATTTACAGCCATAATTCTACTAATTATGTCAACTGCACAAGCAGCCGGTTGCAGCGGGACTTCCCCGGTTTCAACACCGTCTCGTATTACTCAGAATATTACTACGACGCAGATAATCGATTTTGCCGGCGTCAATTCCGGTTCATCTAATTTTGCCAATGGGTTGATTCTGTCTTTGTCCCTGGACGCGAAAACCTATCAACAGTACCAAGATGTTTCGATCACTATCGATGAAAAGAACACCCTGTCAAAAACAAACAGGGTCGCTGCCGCTGACAAATGGCCGGTAAGAGGACTAACCTTAGGACCGTGCTCTCAGGGCTCTCCTTTCGGTGTAGCCGTCTATCAGGGAGATCATAATTCCAGGAGCATTCCCGACCTGACACCGCTGGTCATTTTTAACCCCAACGCATTATATCATTGTCCCGCTTTCGCCTGGGGAGAAGGAAGTAGTTATGATTTTTACGCGTCAAGCGATATCGCAGCAATTCGCTATTCCTGTGACCCTCCCTGTACCGAAAGCTATGACACGCAATTATACCGGGAACTGTCGCTGACTCATTACTGGGACGGCAGTTATCCGTCAACCATCCACAGCTTCGAACCGGGGGATTATACCATCGTCGCCGCGGATGAGTGGGGCAACATGGTCATTCTGCATTTTACGGTGACGGAGCCGTCCAACTGAAACTTTTCGCCGTTTGGCAGCGGTATCTTTTATAAAATCGATGCAATGTTCGCCTGACTTATTCGTATAAATAGTTAAAGGGAATTTATCATGGAATATTGGGGACGAAATGAAACACGGGGTTGGAATTATTATTATAGCTTTGGCGCTTATCAGTACATTTGTCGGGCTAGCAGGCTGCAGCAAATCAGTGGCGCATGCCATCTACATGGACTACGAGGGTGTCAATGCAGCCGTCTCTAAATCAACACACGGCCTCAGCCTGACACTAGCCTTGAACGCAAAGGCATATCAGCCGGGCTCTGAGATTTCGATTATCGTCGACGAACAGAATACTTTATCAACTGAGAATCGTGTCCGAATATCTTATGATTGGCGTTTAAACGGATTGGTTACATCTACTTTCTGTAATACCAACAATTACCCGTTCGGTGTTGCCGTCTATGCCGGGGATTACCCGTCCGACAAACTCGCCAAATTAAAACCGGTTTATATTTCTGATCCGCGGATCATGTATCACTGCATTGCCGGGCCGACCAACTACTTTACCTATATCTTTAAGCCTTTGAGCAATATTATCTGGCTCCGCGCCGACGGCGCCGAATTAAGCCCCATGAAGGACGAAATAAAAATACACGGCTATTGGACCCAATCCTGTGAATTCGGCAACTTCGAACCGGGGGTTTACACCGTCGCCGCCGGGGACGAATGGGGTACGCTGGCGGTAGTTCATTTTACAGTGACTGAATAACGATTCAATTGAATAAGGCGAATGATCAACAATAGATCGAATTGACAAAACAAAGTATATGTCACCAATTAATAAAGTATTTTCTGGGGTATGTTCTTATTAAGCAAGGCTTGAGTTACGAGGGGCGCAGCCCCTCTAACCAACCTGCTCTTCCTTGGGGAAGAGATTAAAGAGATGGGGCGTTGTCGGATTAATGATATTGGAAAAGCAAAGAAAGGAGGATTCCAGACTATTCTAAAAAGATAATATTACTAATTTAAAACTCCCGTGTAATGATTTAAGGTATTTTTCGTATAAATATAAAAGAAGGTTGACCAAAACAATAAGGAGGATAAAATGACGACATTAACAAAACAGCTACCACAAATTCAAACCCACAAGCACACCATCAGGCCGATCACACTGGATAAACCGGCCGGGACTGATTCTGGATGTAGAGGAAAAGTAATAAAATCATTCAGTCCGAAAGAACTCGTTCCGCGTTTGGGCACCAGCGAACAGATGGTGCGCATCTTTCTGCGCAAGTATTATCCGCAAATACATGTGAAAAACAAATCCTGGAACATCAGCCCTGAACTTGCCGGACAGATTGAAAATGATTATAAAAACCGGGTCGCTGCCCGTTTAGCCGAAAAAAGAAACCGGATCGCAAAGGAACTCAATGGAGGGTTGAAATAGCGGTTTCAATTGTTAGTAAACAGGAAAGTACGTGAAAAGGATCGCCTTCGTGCCGGTAAAATAATAAACAATTAAGTACAAGCAAGCAGAACTCGATCCTATTATGTGAGTTACCATTTCGAATTTCCACCCGGATATTCGTTTCAAGCTAGGCTTGAGTCGGTACGTCCTTTGCGAAGCCTGCGAAGAAATTGGATACGAGGGGCGCAGCCCTGTTCGGATCGTGTAGAAAGTTGGTGGGAGTTTATATTTTACATTAAAGCCTATATCTGAATTCTATGAAAGCATACGCCATTCTTGACGGGTAACCACTCATATAACTATAATAAGGCAAAGCGGCTACAAGTGAATATTTCATACGTTTTGTATAGGTGTTAAAGTTATGGCTGATAAAAGGGATACGAAGCTGGCCACGGTTATCAGGTGGGCCGCCCGTGTTATTGCGCTGCTGTTCACCATCAACTTCTTCTTCTGGAACACATTCTTCGCGGTCGGTTCGGTCGTCGTCGATCTACACGGCGAAATTACGCCGGTAATAATTGTCCCCATAGCAATGGGCATAGTCGTTTTGGCCGCGGAAATCATTTCGTGGTGGAAGGAGCGACTCGGCGGTATTTTGTTTATTTTGCTATCCGCCGCGTATTTGTTGATACATCTGATTAACGGCATGTCGGGATTACGGTTCGTTTCTACGATGCACATGATCAGAGGGGCGTTCATCGATTGGGCTATTTTCGGCTTGCCGCTGCTTATTGCCGGAATCCTGTTTTTGATTGCAGCCCGCCTATCACAAAAAAACTCCCTTACACACCCTCCTGAATCCAGAATTAACGAGGACTCTATTGCCTAAAAAAGGTCTTATAACAACATTGCTGATTGGAGCGCTGATTCTTTCAGGTTGCAAGCCAACCGTTTCTTCTACCACAAAACCCGCGGTATCTCCAATAATCACAATCACTTCGTCAACCCCGGACAAGTTGGAAATTTTTACCAGCGGCAATCAAATCAATAATTTATTGATATCCGGTAACGAGTTATGGGCAGCTACCACAGGCGGGTTGGTCAGGTGGGATATCCAAAAAGGCACCTACCGGAAATACACAGTTGCCGATGGTTTCAGTAGTAATTATGCTGGGAATCTGACCCAAGATCAGCAGGGTAACCTCTGGTTTACGATCGGCAGCGGAATTAGCCGCTTCGACGGGACTCACTTCCAAAACTTCACGCCTAAAGATGAGCTGGTCTCTGACGGTCTGAGTATTACCTGTGACCACAAGGATAATATTATAACCGGCGGGCCTGAATCCTCCCTCAGTCTCTTTGATGGTACAGCATGGCAAATTCTTTTCCCCCGGGTTTTGTTTGAAACAATGGTCATCCGGCGGCTGGTCGTAGATAATAGCGGAAATATCTGGGCAGCTGTCGCTTTTCCATCGAGGGTTCCGAGTAGACCAACCACGTATTCATTAAGGTATTTTGATGGAAAATCCTGGCATTCACCCACAGAAGCCGATGGCTGGGCAGCAAATTATCACTCTCTGGATACTACTACATTAGCTAAAGCGCCGGACGGCAATCTGTGTTTTGTGACTGATGACGATCACAGTATCCTGGAATATAACGGAAAATCATGGCAAACCATNNAAAAACAACAATGTCTGGTGCGGCACTAATAACGGCATTTTCCGCTTCGACGGTCAATCCTGGCAATCTTATACTACTAAAGATAACTTGACCAATAATGATGTGCGTTCGTTATTTACAGATAACCTTGGCGATATCTGGTTCAATACTTTTAGTGAAACGACTATTAACGTTTATAGTGACATTGTTAAGATGGTTGTTCCGGGTTATGGCTTTGTTAATGACGGCCTTACCTGTTATGACGGGAAGACCTGGCAGACATTTACACAAGCTGACGGTTTACCGCAAGACATTGTCATCGGCGGTTTTTTTCAGGATAATCAGGGTAACATTTGGATCAGCGCCGGTACGGATCAACCTTTCCGCTATGATGGTAAAACATGGCAGCTTTTTGATAAGATCGGTAACGACCCTGTCAGGCATATCACCCAGGACAAGCAGGACAATCTCTGGTTTAGCGGGAACGATTATGTAACTCGTTACGACGGCAAGTCCTGGCAGAAATATACCATGAATACCGCCGGGCAGGATCAAAACTCCATCGTTAACGATATCGCCGTTGATAAACAGGGAAATGTCTGGGTATCTACGTCATACGGAATCCGGCGTTTTAACGGTGCAGATTGGCAGGCCTTCACCATTAATGACGGCCTGATTAGCAACGATGTCAGAAAAATATTCGTGGATAGTCAGGGCAGACTCTGGTTTGCCGGCTGGGGAATCGACCTTTATGACGGGCAAAAGTGGAGCAGTTTTAAAACGGAAGATCCTGCCGCGTATGTATCATCCGTCGCAGAAGACGGCCGCGGCAATATCTGGTATGTTGCAGGCTGGGACAAAGGCGCTATGAAATATGACGGCAGCAATTGGACTAACATTACCGCAGTTGATGGACTCGCCGGTAACACCGTGTATTCAATCCTGCCTGACGGGAAAGGTAATCTATGGTTCTGCACGGATAACGGATTAAGCTTTTACGACGGCCAAAATTGGCGGTCTTTCGCTGCTAATGCAATTTTTTATGATCAAACCGTGATTGCCGGGGACGGCAGTCTCTGGGGTATTAATAGCGGCGGTCTTGTACATTTTATACCGGGAAATAAGTAACGCCGTACAAATGCCTGTATGGAGAATTGGGATGATATCTATATTTAAGAAATGGTTATCGTTAGCGTTTGTTACCATCGTTATCACGGGTTTATTTGGCTGTCGTAATAATATACCGACGATTTCGGCTCCAACACAAAATAGTTCCGGCTGGACTCTTTTCGCCAGCGGTAACCAAATTAGTATGCTGATCACCAAAGGCGACGAAATCTGGGCGGCGACAGCCGGCGGGGTGGAAGTTTGGAATCGGAAGACCGGTGATTGCCGGCTGTATACCATTGAGAACGGATTACCGGAAAACTATATTTGGGGGATTACCCAGGATAACAGTGGCGTGATCTGGGCGGTCACTAATTTCAACACATGCTACTTTAACGGTACCGGCTGGACCACTTCGGCCCCGGAAAAAGCATCCGTTTCCAATTTCATCAATAGCCATCCCGGGAATGATTGGATCTTCAGCGCTGCTCCTTTCATATATTATTCCAGCCGCTACCCCCAGCTGTTTTCTCCTACGGATACATTCCCGTCAAATATCAGCTTCAGTTCGATGATAGAGGACAAAAAGGGCAATTTATGGGTAAATCTGAGCGGCCAAGGGCTTGCTTATTATAACGGACAATCATGGCAAACGTTCCCCAAAGCCGATGGGCTCATACTGTCGACTATTTTTGTGGATAATCAGAATAATCTCTGGTGCGCCACAGATCAAGGGGTGAAGCGCTATGATGGAACACGCTGGCAGTATTTTAACCCCGCTGTAACCGGATTTGAAAGCTTTGGCACGCATATTTCACAGGATAGCAAAGGCAATCTCTGGTTTGTGCTTAACGACAGCGTGCGCCATATTGCCTACCGCTATAACGGTAATGCCTGGGACAAAATTGCGCCCGATGGATTACCCAATCCCCAACATATCTCCGTGGATAATGACGGAACACCCTGGTGTACGAACGCGAACGGCCTCAGCCGTTATGACGGCAAAATATGGCAAACATTCTCCGCCGCCGATGGTTTTTCCAGTATCTTGACATCAACTCTCCCCGACCAGAATGGCGATCTGTGGTTTGGCACGGATTCCAGCATAAAACACTACGATGGCAAGGTCTGGCAAACCTTGTCCATTCGAACCGGACCCGCTGGCGAACAGATCAGTGAAATGTTTATAGACAAGGATTCGAACCTCTGGTTTGGCACAGACCGCGGCCTCAGTTACTACAACGGCAAATCATGGAGGCCGTTCACTCAACCCGACGGCCTGAACTATATTGTCTCTCCGATCTTTCAAGATGCGCAAGGCAATATCTGGTGGGCATCTGTTTCCGGCATCAACCGTTTTGACGGTACATCCGTGCGAAAATTTGCTGCCGGTGACGGCATCGACATGGATTATTTCTTCCAGATCTCTTCAATTGTTCAGGATAACAAGGGAAATATCTGGTTTGCCACGCAATACAGCAAACCGATGGCAACGTTCCTGCCAGGAACGACTCACGACCCGGACATTAACAAACAACCGGAAGGCGGTATCTACCGCTACGACGGTAAATCCTGGCAAAAATTCACTACCAAAGACGGGTTATTCAGTACGCAAGTTCTCAAAATAATCAAAGACGATCAGGGTAATATCTGGTTTGCGCATAATCAGAACCTCAGCCGGTATGACGGAAAAAATTGGAAAATATTTTCCCGGGCTGATGGCATCACCGGCACCTATATTGAATCATTGTTCATTGATAAAGCCGGCAATATCTGGGTAGGCACTGACGGCGGGCTGAACCGGTATAACGGTAAATCATGGCAGTCGTTTGCACTTCCGGTTGCGAACGTCATCCGGGACAATCTTTATGAGTTCGATAATACCCTGCTCGGTTTCGGGGACAACCATATCTATGAGTTTGACGGGCAGTCATGGCAACCCTTCGCAGTCGCTGAAGGGGTATCGACGATCAATACCCTCGCCGAAGGTCGGGACGGCACGCTATGGGCCGGGACGCGCGAAGGTTTAGCCCGATTTAAAGATAAAAAATGGCAAATATTTACAATAAAAGACGGCCTGCAATTCAAAAATATTCAATGGATTTTAATCGACCGCAACGGTAATGTCTGGTGCGCCACTGCTTACGGCCTGGCCTGTTATCACCCGGATCACAAGTAAAGCGCTTGAGTCCGCCCCGGTTAGTTCCCTTTGAGACTCGAAGTCTCCCTCCATTTTAGGGAGGGATTAAGGCTATAGTACTTTGTTTTGTAATTAACTACTTCAAAATAAATGTAGAGAGTTGTCATTCCTCGCAGCATCTAAAGAGCCATTCGTCGCCACTAAATAGCCACTGTTCCCAATAATAATTAACTACACCGGTTTCGCATCCCTTGCAGTCGGCGGATTACACAGCAAATCCAGCGCATTGTTGAATTCTTCCTCATCATCATGGAATATTGCCAGCGCTAATGCCCGTCCGATCACGCTGCGTTCCGGGTCAACGGTCTTGATCGTTTTTTGACAATGGGGGCAAACTTCTTCTTTAACTTCAACAGCGGCCGGCTGCTTTTTCATATTGCGGGACGGTGAAACAATTGCGTATGGACGGGACGGTTCGGAATTATCAAAAATAATTGTCCGGCCGCACCAGCGGCAAAACCTGTCGCGCACATCGATAAATCCACCGCATCCAAAGCAAACGATCATCTGAATTACTTCCGTTAGCAGATTACTTTTACCGGAGACCATTTATGTCTCGTTTACCCTTGCTAATAAGATTCTGCCACGGTTCAATAACGCTAACAAGACCTGAACGGTTCAAATAAATGACACCGGGGGATAAAAAGTTATTGAGAAAACAGAATCAAGTAAGAAAAGAGGCAGAAAAACGAGGCTGGGACTTTTGGAGCGGGAGACGAGATTCGAACTCGCGACTTTTTGCTTGGGAAGCAAACATTCTACCACTGAATTACTCCCGCGTTTCAGCTTAGATTGTATGATAAAAACCATGCGAAATGCAAGTCAAGCACCTAGCTATTGGGGCATTTCCTTTAACTCATTACTCATCATTGTTAATTAACAACTTTTCTTTATTCCTGTCTCAACCCATGCTATGATACGAAAAACACTGCTATATTGTTAAAAGAGAAAATTAATGACTGACACTATCAAAGACCTCGAACGTATTTTCCATCCCCGCTCGATCAGCATCATCGGGTCTTCCAACCGTCCGGGCAGCTTCGGGCGGTTATTTTTAGAGGGTATGGTCCGCATGGGTTTTCCTGCTATTTACCCGGTGCATCCCAGCGAAAAAGAACTGCTGGGCCTGCCAGCCTACCCCAACATCAAAGACATTCCAGTTGATATCGACCTGGCAATCTCGCTGGTGCCGCGCGCCGAAGCGCTCAAGTTGACCCAGGAATGCGTGGAAAAACATGTCCGGGGCATGATCCTCTTCACCTCCGGCTTCCGGGAAAAGGATGAAGAAGGTAAAAAAATCGAACTGGACATGGCGCGGATTGCTGCTGAAGGCGGCGTCAGATTGATCGGCCCCAATGCCAACGGTTTTTATTGCCCGGCATCTAAAATTTGCACTTTTCCCGGCGCTTTGATTGCCGGCGGACTGCCCGTGGAAAGCGGTAAGCTCGCTATCCTTTCCCAGAGCGGCTCTTTTGCCGATTATACCTGCCAGATCCTCGCCGGTAAAAATATCCGGTTCAGCAAGGTCGTCGGTTACGGCAACGAAAGCGACCTCAGCGCTGCTGATTTTCTGGAATATTTCGGGCAGGATAAAGAAACCGCGGTCATCGCCGGTTACCTTGAAGGGCTCAAAGACGGCCGCCGGTTCTATGAACTGGCCCGCAAGATATCCAAACAAAAACCGATCATAATCTGGAAAGGCGGCCTTACCGAAAGCGGCGCGCGCGCCGCTTTTGCGCACACCGGCTCACTAACGGGTTCCCGTCAGGTCTGGCAAACCATGTTCAAACAGGCCGGTATTATTGGCGTCAACAGCATCGAAGAAGTGGTGGATTGCGCCACCGCTTTTTACCGCTTGCCCCTGCCGAAAGGCCGCAGGGTAGCGATATTATCCGGAATGGCTGGAACCAATGTCGGCACCGCGGATAACTGTCTTACGCTGGGGCTGGAAATGGCCAAATACACTGAGGCCACGAATCAAAAACTCCTGAAATTGCTGCCTGTCATCGGGACAACTGCCGCCAACCCCACGGATATCGGCGCCGGTGTGCTGGTAAACCCCAAACTGTACGGCCAAACCGCGAAAATTCTCCTCGATGATGAAAATGTCGACATGCTGATCACGATTACCGGGCCGGATAATCCCGCCACCGTCAAAGACCTGGCGGAAGTGGCGCAAAAAGCGTCCAAACCCGTGGTTATCTCACTATTCGATATCGCAGGGCTTGTGGAACCGCAGGTCAAATTTCTCCAGGCGCAGAAAATCCCCGCCTACCCCGACCCGAAACGCGCCGCCTTTGCCCTCGCCAAAATGGCTGATTACGCAGAATACCGAACTAAAAATTTATAAATAGTAGCACAGGCCTCAGTGCCTGTGGAAAAAAATTTCAGGACAATGTATTTCGATATTATTGTTTCGGATTTGTTTGATGGTTTTTGAAATTTGAAAATTCGCCCGTAGCTTCAAAAGTAGCCATCTGCCCCAAAATATGCTTTAATATATATTTGTTGACTAATATGGAGGACATATAAACATGGCGACTTTAGAACTTAAAGCAACGAAACGACACATCGAGGGCAAAAAAGTGCAGCAATTACGCCGTCAGAGCGTCACCCCGGCCCATATCTTCGGCCCCGGTGTGGATTCTTTAGCGATACAGTGCGAAACCGATGCGCTCCGGAACATCCTGGTAGACGCGGGGCACACCAAACTCGTCAGCCTGAAACTGGGCCACGAGCATGCTGCACGGACGGTGATGATCCGCGAAGTCCAAATCGATAATTTCAAGGGCGGCGTGCTCCATGTCGATTTTTACCAGCTTAACCTGAAAGAGAATATCCGGGTCAATATCCCCATTATGCTTTTCGGGGAATCCGCTGCCGCCAAGATGAAAGGTAATTCGCTGGTGCAGGAATTGAACGAACTGACAGTATTATGTCTTCCTACCAATATCCCGAGCAAAGTGGAAGTAGATATTGCTCCTCTGGCCACCGCCGAACAGATGATCCGCGTCAGGGACCTGACCGCCATGCCGGATGTCACCATTGTCAACGAACCCGGCGTTGTCGTCGCCAGAATTGCGGTTGAAGTCGCTGAGGTTGTTGAAAAACCGAAAGCTGCCGCTGAAGAGGAGGCTGCCGCCGAAGGCGCCGCTCCTGCCGAGGGTGAGAAGAAAGAAGCCCCCGCTAAAGGTGAAAAGGCCGCCAAGCCCGAAAAGAAGGAATAGTTTTGTAGTTTATCATTCTCAACGGACGCCCGGAGGCTCAAATTGGTCTCCGGCGTTCGTAACTATTTCCGTTGAGAAGAGGAGATTATTAAAATGCCTTCATACGCCTATTATCAGAAAAAGTACATACCGTTGGCCGACGCCAAGATGGGCATCATGACCAATTTTGCCCATTACGGCACGGGTGTCTTCGAGGGTATCCGCGGCAACTGGAACAAAGAAGAAAATCAGCTCTACCTGTACCGTCTGAAAGAGCACTACGAACGTTTGATGACCGGCTGCCGGGTTTTAAAAATAGACCTGCCCTATTCCGTTGAAGACTTTTGCGATATTACCGTTAAACTGGCTGCCAAGTGCAATTTTAAAGAAGATATATACGTACGCCCGGTTGCTTACAAGAGTTCAGAGGCAATGGGCGTGCGCCTCCATAACCTTGAGAACGATTTCTTCGCTTTCGCCTTCCCCTGGGGACGCTATATCGATACTGACAGCGCACGCTGCTGTGTCTCTTCCTGGCGGTTCCCCACGGAAATACCGCGCGCTAAACTTACCGGGCTTTATATCACTAATGCCCTTGCTAAAACTGATGCGATCGACAACGGCTTTGATGAAGCGATTATGCTCAACCCGGCCGGATATGTTGCAGAAGGCAGCGGTGAGAATATTTTCCTGGTAGTTGATAACACACTTGTCACACCCCCGGCTTCCGACGGTGTTTTGATCGGTATTACCCGTAACACCGTGATGCAACTGGCCAAAAACGAGCTGGGCATTGAAACAGTCGAAAGACACATCAACCGCATTGAACTTTATAATACGGAAGAAATTTTCTTGACCGGCACCGCGGCTCATATCACCCCGATCACCGAAATCGACCACCGCAAGGTTGCTGATGGACAAATCGGTAAAGTCAGCGCAAAGCTGCAGAAGCTTTACGCCGATGTGATTCAGGGTAAAAACAAAAAGTACGCCAAATGGTGCACCCCGGTATTTTCAACAAAGCAAAAATAGAACACTAACGAGGCCGGTATGATCGGAAATGAGTTTTTAACAATACTCATCGTTGTCATCATCGGCTATCTCCTCGGTTCTATCCCTACGGCTTACATCGCCACCCGCCTGAAAACCGGGCAGGACATCCGTAAACTGGGCGGCGGTAATGTGGGCGGACTCAATACCTTCAAAGAAGTCGGACGCGGCACCGCAGTCATTGTTGGATTGATCGATATGTGCAAAGGCGCTGCGGTTGCTGCGGTTGCTTATTGGCTGCTGAATCTCGACGAACCTTACGTTTTAACCGCAGTAACTGCCGCTGTCGTCGGTCATAACTGGATGGTCTGGCTCAAATTCAGCGGCGGTAAGGGTATCGGAGTGATTGCCGGAGCGCTGCTGATCATCATGCCGGTTTACGGATATCCGCTCCAGTTGGGTATGATTATAGCCACTGTCCTCATCCCGTTCGCATTGACCAGTAATGTCGCTTTATCGATGGCAATCGCTTTACTTGTCTTACCATTCCTTTTCTGGCTGGGGGGCGCGCATTCGGGGATGCTTGTACTCTGGGCAATTATCACCGCGGTTATCGTTGCGGTCAGGTTTACACCAACTGCCCTCAGGGCGCTCGCAAAAAATAAAAACCTCAAGGACTACATCAAAGGACATTGAACTGGGTGTGTCGTGGTCTCCCGGCTAACTATTGGCACAGGCGTCCCTGCCTGTGCAGGTACAAGTGTGGGTAAAGCCTGCCACTCACTACTCATAACTGGACACCGGTTACTTGTCCAAAAACAAACAAAATAGAGCCGCATTCCGTGTAACGTAGAATGCGGCTCTATTTCTATATCAAGTATATCGGTTGCTGTTATTTTACGGCGTTTAATTTCTTGATCAAACGTGCTTTGCGGCGGGCGGCGTTATTGGGATGAATAATGCCCTTGGAAGCCGCTTTATCCAACGTGCTGAGCGCTGTCGCTGCCGCTGTTTTGGCAGTATCTGCTTTACCGGCGGTGATCGCTTTCTCCGCTTTGGTAATGCTGCTCTTGCATTCGGTGCGGATAGCTTTGTTGCGGATGGTCCGCTTGGCATCTGTACGCAACTGTCTGATCGATGAATCTATATTAGGCAATTTCTACCTCCTTATACTGTATCCAAAGCCTTAAAATTCTAATTGATTTATTATTGTGGAGTTGGTTTGATCGATGTCCCCTCACCGGCACGCGTGACATTGATTACGCCGCGGACACCTTCAATTCTTGACAGGACCCGACTCAACTGTCCCAGGTTCTCGATATCGATCGTGATCGAAATCATCGCCTGCTGTTCGGGTTTTTCAGAGACATTCATGTTGGCGATATTGACTTTCTCAGCGGCCACTACGACGGTGATATCACGCGCCAGGCCAACTCTGTTGAAAGCATCCACCACCACCGAAACCGGATAGGTTTGTCCGGTCTGTCCCCAATCAACCTCAATGAGCCGTTCCTTCTCCTCTTCATTAATAATGTTAATGCAATCTTTGCGGTGAACACTGACACCGCGATTGCGTGTCACAAATCCGATTATCTCATCTCCGGGCACCGGATTGCAACATTGAGCNNGCGGTACCCACCGGTTTCACAACTTCAGGTTGTTCCGGAGCTAGTCTGGAGGCTATTTGCTGTGTGGTGACGCCGCCGTAACCCAGCGCCGCGTAAAATTCGTCCATCGTATCGTAATTAAATAATTTGGATAATTTTTCACGCTCGGTAAACTTGATGCCGAGATGCCGCATAAATTTATCCAGTATTTCACGGCCGCGTTCGACATTTTCCGTACGTTC
>PMBW01000331.1:0-137 GCA_003153075.1 Dehalococcoidia bacterium
ACAAATCCGATTATCTCATCTCCGGGCACCGGATTGCAACATTGAGCGAGACTTGTCAGCATATCCCCGGCCCCCAGCACCCTGATGGAGGACGTCGATATCTTCGCCGGCGCGGTACCCACCGGTTTCACAACTTC
>PMBW01000331.1:231-10563 GCA_003153075.1 Dehalococcoidia bacterium
TGCTTGGTAAACCACTGCTTGATCTTCGAACGGGCGTGCGTGGTTTTAATGTAACCGAGATTTTGATTCAACCAGTCCCGGCTGGGCGCCCGGCTCCCTTTGCTGGCCATGATTTCAACAATATCGCCGTTGTGCAGTTCGGTATTCAACGGTACCAGTTTGCCGTTCACCTTGGCACCGATGCAGCGGTTCCCAAGGTCAGTATGGACGCGATAAGCGAAGTCCAGCGGCGTGGAACCCTTCGGCAGGTCTTTCACATCTCCTTTCGGGGTGTAGACAAAAACCTGGTCGCTAAACACATCTGTCCTGACAGATTCCAGGAACTCTTCTGCGCCGCTCAATTCCCGGTGCCAGTCGATTAATTGCCGCAGCCACCCGATGCCATTTTCAAAACTGTTATCTTTCCGTCCGCCCTCTTTATAGCGCCAGTGCACCGCTACACCGTATTCGGCGATACGGTGCATTTCCCGCGTGCGGATCTGGATTTCCAGCGGTGTTGTACGTTCGCACATTACCGTCGTATGCAGCGACTGATAACCGTTCATCTTGGGGTTGGCAATATAATCATCGAACTGGTCCGGCAACGGGTGCCAGAGATTATGTACAATGCCCAGAGACGCGTAACAATCCTGCACCGTCTCTACGACCACCCGCAATGCCAGCAGGTCATGGATATCATCGAAGTCTTTACCCATGGCGATATATTTTTCAGTTTTCTGGTTGATACTGTAAATGTGCTTTGCACGGCCGGTTATTTCAGCTTTGATCCCAGCCTTGTCGAATTCCTGTTTGAGCAGCCATGTCACTTCCGCAATAAAACGCTCGCGGTCGGCCCGCTTACCGGCGATCAATGACGCGATCCGGCGGTATTTCTCCGGTTCGAGGTAACGGAAAGACAGGTCTTCTAGCTGCCATTTCACTTCCCAGATGCCTAAACGATGAGCAAGGGGCGCGTATATATCCAGTGTTTCGTGGGAGATCCGCAACTGCTGCTCAGGCGTGAGATATTGCAATGTGCGCATATTATGTAAACGATCGGCGAGCTTAATAAATACCACTCTCAGGTCTTCCGCCATTGCCACCAGCATTTTTCTCAGGTTCTCCGCCTGACTGGCGCCGCTCAGGGCGCTGCCGCGGCGGGGAGTGACATTGGTGGTTTGCAGGGAAATCTTGCCTAGCTTGGTCGTGGCGTCCACCAGTTTGGCAATTTCCGGCCCGAACTTTTCCACGATTTCCGCGTTTTCGATGCCGCAGTTTTCCTCGACGTCGTGCAGCAAGGCGGCGGCCAGCGAACTGGCATCCAGCTGCAGATTGACCAGAATCATCGCCACGTGTAAAGGATGCTCGATGTACGGCTCGCCGGATTTCCGTGTCTGTCCTTCGTGGGCTTTGGCTGCAAACTCATAGGCCCGCTCGATAACAGCCATTTTTTCGGGCGGGAGATATGTTTTTGCTTTCTCGATGAGTTCAGCTACGGGCACGGTTCAGACCACCTTCTCCAATAGATAAATTAAGTATAACCCAAGGCTATAGTCTATACAAAGCCAAAAGTCACAATTATAAAGCTATCAGCCATCAGCATTCAGCTAAGATGTAGTAAAAATCTAAAACTAGTGGCACAGGCCTCCGTGCCTGTAAGTGACAAAATCAAATTTGATTGGGCCACTAGAACTTCCACCGACGCCATGAAAATGTATTAGGTAAGAAAAAACGAAAGGGAGAATTGTCCCGAAGGGTGGGCGAAAACCACTGCCCAAATCTCCCACACCAACTGTAACTCGCAACAGGCAGGGACGCCTGTTCTACTAACTTAAAACACTAATTTTATATTGTAATTTCTTGATTCTTGAATCTTACTCCGGAATTACCAATAAATAGTTATACAGCCTCCGCATCTGGTCCAGGAACATATTTAATTCCGGGTAGAAGGCGCTGAAACGTGCGTCAAGGGTGGTGCGCATCAGGCGGGCTTCGGACCGGGAATACCACTCCTCGTCACCGCAGGGGGTCACCGGCAGCAGCGTATCGCTTTTGCCGTCCCACGCTGAATTGACCTGGAAACCAGCTTTCTGCAGGGGTAAATCGAGCGTGGCGTCCACCAGCACCAGCCTGTCATCGATCTCCACTTTACAGGCCAGGTGGCGGCTGACCGGCAAAGCCAGCGCTATATCTTTCAGCCGCAGGGAATATTCTCCCATGATCTCCGCGATCTCGTCCCAGCGGTGCGGATAAACCACGTACAACACCGGCAGATCGAGGCGGCGGAACATTTCGGACAAGAGGAAGTGTTTGGGGGAACAGGAACCATGGCCAACCTTCAGGATATTACTGTAGCCGTGGTAATCCATCAACTCCGGCACAACGGCGTATGGAATGTCCCGGATATGGCAAAAGATATTTATTCGGGCCTGCAGCGGGTCTTTACCTTTCGTCCATTCCCTGAATTTCTCATCGATGCTGTTCATTTACAGATCCCGGCTTTTTAATCACACGGCTGCCGCAGGTAGGGCAATAATTTGTCTTATTGTTCAATTCACTGCCGCATTTTCCGCAAAATTCGGGATAGTCGGCTTTGTTCTGCGCCAGCTTGGCGCCGCAGGCAGAACAGAAGCCGGAGTAATAAGGAATGTGTGTATGGCAATTCGGGCAGGCGACCAGTAACTCTGCGTTCTTGTCTTTATACGGTGAGGTTTTCTGCCCGCGTTTGATCAGGATGATAAAGAAAGCTATCAGTCCACCGAATAACGCGATCAAGCCGATCAGGATCGGGATATTGGTAAAAGTGTCATTCTGCTGGAAGGCCAGAAAATCAAACATCCCATGTCCGATCATGGCGCCCAGCAACCCCAACCAGAGCCAAAGCGTCGCGTTTTTCTTCTTCATCTTTTTCATGGCCAGCGGATAGCCCCACAACGCCGAAAAAGCGACGTGCGCCATCGTGGAAATGGGTGCGCGTACCAGTATCAATTGCCAGCCGTACTGAGTCATGTAGCTCACATTCTCCAGCGAGGCAAAGCCCAGCGCCGACGCAGAAGAATAAACCAGCCCGTCGATCGGTTCGTCAAAATACGGGGATGAGTAGATTGTGGTCCGGACCACCAGGAACTTGAACAGCTCTTCGGTAAAACCGGCGACAATAAAAGCCATGTACGCCATTTGCCCCAGGGACATGCGGCTCAAATTTTCTACATTTAAGTCCTTGAGGTTGCCTAAATGTCCGAAAACATANNGGTACTTATTACGGCTGTATATCAGCCAGAGCCAGAAGATGCCCGGCGCCAATCCGAGAACGGGGATCAGCAAGAATTGCATTATCAGACCTTACCTTTGTTAAGTCACTCTCTCCCAAAACCGAAATCCGAAATACTCCCTCTCCCTGACCCTCTCTCACACCGCGGGGATTAAACGGGTATGGGGCTGCGCACCTCTCCCTCCCGCTTCGCGGAGAGACCTTGCAAATCAAGCCTTGCTTAATACGGATTCAAACTAAGTTCATCTTTTACCAAGTATCCGGGTATATTATACCTTTTTACAAAGCTTAATCAGTCGGTTTTAATGACGATGGTATCGGCGATATAATCGTGCAGGCCGCGTTTTTTGCCGGTAAAGGCAATGATTAAAAAGCTAAGGCCAAGAGTAAATCCATTTAGTTGATAAGCAAGGGCTCTACCGAAAGCGCGCCAGTAACTGACACGGGAGCCGTCAGGTTTGACAACCTTGAGTTTTAAAGCCGCTTTGCCGATGGTTTTACCCCATTTACCTATAGCAATAGTGTAATAAGCAATTTGAATGACGTAAGCACATGCAAGGTAAATAAAATAAGCGATCAGGAACTGACTATCGAACTTGCCGGTTTTTCCCATGGCAGAAAGCGATGCCGAATCCATTTTAAAACCAATACTGGCGAAAAGAACCCCCAAAATAATACTGTTTACAACACTCAATAAAATACCATCGATGAAAATGGCCAGCAGCCTGACCCAGAAACCGCCGTAGTGGATCGCGAAACCGCCTCCCAGTTTATCCGGTAGCTGCAAACCGCATTTAAAACAATATTGGGAGGCAGGCTCATTCGCCGCCCCGCAGCCAGCACATATTTTTTTATTCTGGAAAGCGATATCCGGCAGCTTCATACCGCATTTGTAACAATAAACAGAATCAGCAGGATTAGCGGTTCCGCAACTCGGGCAGATTCTATTTGGCGCCGGCGGCGGGCCTTCCGTGGTTGGAGGTGTCAGGATAATTTCCGGCTGCTGCTGGGCGTCTCCGGGGTTTTCTCCCGCGGGTTGTTGTTCCATCGTCCGACTCCTGTTTAATAATCTCTCCTTACCAAGAAGAGAAAATGCTTAATCCTCTGCACATCATCAGTATAGTAAAATCCTACTGCGCATGTAATTAACTTGCTCACAATTGAGACATATTATCAGGATATTATCACCATCTCACTCTGAATGCAACAAATTTGTTGACCCAGAATGGCTGTAGGTATAGAATACGCTGAGGGCACAACACAAATTCTAATATTCAAATCCTGAATAACAAACAATAACTGATAACTAAATATTAGAATTAAAAACCAAAATAATAAATAGGGAATACGAAACAATATCAGTAAACTTTAGTACTTTCGTATTTATAAATTGGAAATTGTTTGATATTTGTAAATTGAGATTTGGTGATTAATTATAGTTATGAATAAAATCGGGGAAATAGTAGAATCGGGCAGCACGGCATTTACGGCCGAATGCTACGAATTGCACAATATACCGTCTCTCGGCAGCCTGGTGAAAGTAACCGGGCAGGAGATCGATATTTTCGGCATAGTCTGCCAGGCCGGGACGGCCGGAATTGAACCGGGCAGGCATCCGGTGGCCCGCGGCAAGGATGAAATATCGGAAGAAGCCGTCTACCAGTCCAGCCCACAACTGCTGAAACTTTTACGCAGTGAATTTCAGGTATTGGTGGTCGGGCAAAAAACCGGCGGTAAAATATTACAGTACGTGCCCGCCAAACCGGCGCATATTCACGCTTTTGTCTATCCCTGCGAACCGGACGAAGTGAAAGAATTCAGCCGGTCTTTTGATTTTCTCAATATTCTGGTGAGCAACCGGCTGGAAATCCCGACGGAAGACCTGACGGCTGCGGCGCTGCGCGAAATGAGCAAGGAACAAACTGACCCCCGTGCATTTTTAATTACCGCGGGTAAAGCATTGACCGTGATCCTCAGCGGCGATTACCGCCGGTTGAAGGCAATTCTGGCGAGGCTGAAACAATGATGGAAACACAACCTGAGCAAAATCTGGGCATTGTCGTCGCCGGTTCNNGATATGGTGGTGGGACGCTATGTTACCATCGAAGGTAAAAAACGGCGTTTCTTCGGCATGGTCACGGATATCAGTCTTGGTGTTACCGATGAAGAAATCTCCATCTCCCCGCCGGACACCGCGGACGCTTTTTCAGCGGAAATCCTGGAAGGCACCGCAACTTACGGCTCACTGCACGTCCTGCCGATGTTAACAATCGGCGGCGATGTCAGCAGCGTCACCGAAGGGCCGCAGCCGGTGAAAACGGTACCCAGCCATTTCTCCCGCGTTAAGCTGGCATCCGAAGCAGATATGGAACTCGTTTTCGGCAAGGAAGACAGCTCCCGTTTCTACATTGGCAACCCGCTGGACATGGAAACCAAGCTCTGCCTCGACCTGGAAACGCTGGTTAAACGCAGTAACGGTATTTTCGGCAAGAGCGGTACAGGGAAAACATTTTTAACACGTCTATTACTGATCGGCATGCTGCAAAAAAGCAAGGCGACCAATCTGATTTTCGATATGCACAACGAATACGGCTGGGCTGGCAGTTTCGAAGGCGGCAAGGGCGGTGTGAAAGCGCTCAAGCAGTGTTTCCCTTCAAAAGTTGCCGTCTTTACCCTCGATGAAGAGAACTCCCGTCACCGCGGCGTCAGCACGGATTTTGTCGTCCGCATCGGCTTTGACGAGATCGACCCGGAAGATATCTCGTTGCTGCGCCAGACCCTGAATTTGACCGAACAGGCCGTGGAAGCGGTTTACCAATTGAAACGGCATATCGGCCGGGGCTGGATGCAGCAAACACTGGATATGTCCGATTCCGAGGAAATCGAAGCACTGCTGAAAACGCTGAATATTCATGAAAGTAGTTTTGCTAACCTGCGGCGCGGACTGGCATCAATCCGGCGCCTACCGTTCCTCGTCCCCCATGCCCAGATAAACGCCGTCGATACAATATTGGGATACCTCGATCGCGGCATGAATGTCGTACTGGAATTCGGACGGCACCGCGATGTTACCGCTTACATGCTCGTCGCCAATATGCTGGCGCGCCGGATATATCAGCGGTACCAGGAAAAGACAGAAGTGGCAATGGCCGGGAAGGTCACACCGCCCACGCCGCTAGTGATCACAATTGAAGAAGCGCATAAATTTCTCAACCATGAAATCGCCAACCAGACGATTTTCGGCGAGATTGCGCGGGAAATGCGTAAATACAATGTCACCCTGCTGGTGATCGACCAGCGCCCCAGCGCCATCGACGAGGAGATCATGTCGCAGCTGGGCACCAAGATCACCTGTTTGCTGGACAATGAAAAAGACATCGAGGCAGTGCTGGCCGGGGTCTCCGGGAAAAACGAACTGAAAACTGTTTTAGCCAGACTGGCGCCGAAGCAACAGGCCCTGATCTTCGGACATGCCGTACCGATGCCGGTAGCATTCCGGCCGAAAGACTGGGGCACGGCCAAATCTTACGAAGAATTCACCCACGGCGGCGATTCAGCCGAAAAAGCGGATAAAGACATCAAGGACTTGTTTGAATGAGCAGGAAGAAAGTAGGGTTAGCTTTAGGCGGCGGCGCGGCGCGCGGGCTGGCACACATCGGCGTGATGGAAGTGCTGGAGAAGGAAGGCATTCCCATCGATATGATCGCCGGCACCAGTATGGGCGCGGTTATCGGCGGCTATTATGCCAGTAAAAAAGACATCAAATCGATGCGGCCGCTGGCAATCGCCTTCGGCGCGCAAAGATTAAGGTATTTTTCGGATTTCACGATTCCCCACGTTAATGCTGTGGCGCCGCTGGCGAAAGCGATCGGGTTGCGAAGTACGGGTTATTTTTCGGATTTTACGCAGCCGTGGACCGGTATCATCAAGGGGCACCGTATCGAAATAGAACTGAAAAAAATGATCGGCGCGGAAACGACATTTAACGACCTGCACATTCCGTTTTCCTGCATTGCCGTGGACATCGATAACGGAGAAGAGGTGGTGATCCAGGACGGCAAGGTATGGGAAGCAGTGCGCGCCAGTTCGTCCATTCCGGTATTTTTTAACGTGGTCAAGATGCACGGCAGGAACCTGGTGGATGGCGGATTGATGAATCCGGTGCCGACCAAAACCGTGCGGGATATGGGCGCCGACTTTGTCATTTCGGTCAATGTCCTGCCATATAAAGCTTCAAGCGATATGCGGGAGGCGGGAATCTTCTCCATCATGATGAAAGCCTTTTACATACTGGATGCCAAATTCATCGAGACTTCCATCAGAGACTCCGACGCAGTGATCGAACCGGACGTCGTGCACATCGCGTTTACGGATTTTCAACGGGCGGAAGAATGCATCGAACAAGGAGCGGCAGCGGCACGCAAAGTAATACCTGTCATCAAGAAAAAACTGGGGTTGCCCTGACCATTCGGGAAAACATAACGATGCAAACTGAATCCCTTTTAACCAGAACAAAAAGACTATTGGCAAGCTATGACCTGCACGCGAAAAAAGGATTAGGACAGAATTTCCTGGTTGAAGGCGGTATCCTGAAAAAGATCGCCGCCGCCGCGGAATTAGCTCCGGCGGATACCGTGATCGAAGTGGGGCCCGGTCTGGGCGTGTTGACGGAAACACTGGTGGAGCAGGCCGGCAGAGTAATTGCGATCGAATTGGATAATAATCTCGCAGCTATTCTGAAAACCCGTTTCGCGGATAACAATAAGATCGCCGTGATCAATGAGGATGTCCTGAAAGTAAATACCGCGGACATTCTGGGCACAGAGACAAAATATAAGGTTGTTGCGAATTTACCCTATTATATTACCTCGGCGGTAATCCGCCATTTTCTGGAAGCGCCGGTCAAGCCAGACACACTGGTCTTGATGGTGCAGCAGGAAGTCGCCAAACAGATCACGGCAAAGCCGGGAGAGATGAGCCTGCTCAGCGTCAGCGTGCAATTATACGGCAAACCGACGGTGATCAGCAAGGTTTCTGCGCATTGTTTCTATCCCGCGCCGAACGTGGATTCGGCTATTTTGAAGATCGCGGTTTATCCCACGGCGAAGATTGAGACCGGGGATATTACCGGGTTCTTTGACATCGTGCGGGCAGGTTTCAGCGCCAACCGCAAACAACTGGTCAATTCACTCTCTAAAGGTTTACAGCTAGCAAAAACGGAGGTCATTCCAGTCCTGGAAAAGGCGGGGATTGATTTACAACGGCGGGCAGAGACCCTGACAATAGATGAATGGGGAGTGCTGTACAGGGCGTTTAAAGAGGAAGCATAAATCCTTCTTAATCTCCCCTTCCAAATCGTAGAAATTTTCCCCTTTAATAATGAGGGGATGGAAGGGGGATTTTTAAAACTATATATCATGTCATTTCGGAGATTACACAATATAATGTTAACCATAGAAGCACCGGCAAAAATAAATTTAACACTGGAAGTCCTCGGCAAGCGCACCGACGGCTACCATGAGATCCGCAGCGTGATCCAGACGCTAACTTTTTGCGACACACTGCAAATTACACCGCGCAAGAATATGCAATATAAAAGCAACAAATCCGGATGGTGTGGGGAGCAAAGCCTGGTAGCCAAGGCAGCGCAGCTGCTGCAGGCAACCACCGGCTGTAAAGCAGGCGCGGCGATCAAGGTCAAAAAACGGCTGCCCCTGATATCCGGTCTGGGCGGCGACAGCAGCGATGCTGCCGCGGTATTATGCGGTCTGAATCAATTCTGGGAGCTCGGACTGACACCGGAAAAATTGCACGCGCTGGCGCAAGAGCTTGGTTCCGACGTTTCTTTCTTCCTGTCCGGCGGCACGGCTCTGATGGAAGGCCGCGGGGAGAAGATCACGTCATTACCCCCGTTACCGCACCAATGGGTGATCCTGGTCATCCCGACTGTCACGCCGTTTCCAGGGAAAACTAAGCGGTTGTACGGGATGTTGCGTGTGTGTCATTACACGGACGGGAAAATCACGGAGAAACTGGTGACGGATTTGATTAATAACCATGAATTCAAGACATCTTCACTCTTTAATACCTTCGAAAATGTGGCATTCGCGCACGGGGAAGAACTGACAGCCTGCCGCGACCACATCCTGAAACTCGGCGCACCTAATGTCCACCTGGCAGGATCAGGTCCGTCCCTGTTTACTTTGCTGGAGGATAAAGCGCAAGCCGAGGCGCTGCTGTTGAGATTGACAAATCAAAAAATGGAAGCCTATCTGACCGACACCCGCAATTCGTTATAGTTCGATCGCGACTTTCTGCTTGGGAAGCAAACATCAAACCGTGCCCACATTTCATTTTGGTTTGTTTTATAAAAACACCGCAAAACTCAAGTTAATTCAGGTATTTTAAATGCATTCCTCTCTTCCTGGCAGGGAGAGATTGAGAGAGAGTTTTTTCAACCGGGGAAATGATCGGAATACTTGTTACCGTGGTTCCCGAATGTGCATTGTTCTTTTTAATTTCAAATTTGTTTGGCACCGGGGGTTTGGCATTTGGAATTTAGCCCGTATCCTTACATAATAGTGACAAATATTGGTAAAACGGAGGGCTGAGATGACGCAAACAGATGATAATTTACGGGAAGCTTTTGCCGGAGAAAGTCAGGCTAACCGCCGCTACACGTTTTTTGCGGAAAAGGCGGAAAAAGAGGGGCTGAAACAGGTGGCGCGGCTATTCAGAGCTGCCGCAGAAGCCGAGACCGTGCATGCCCGCAACCATTTCAACGCGATGGACGGTGTAGGTTCCAGCATCGATAATATCAGCGCCGGGGTCATCGGCGAACACCTGGAGTTTACCAGAATGTACCCTGGCTTCATCGATAAAGCGGAGGAAGAGGGAAACCACAGGGCGCAAAAATCCTTCGAGTACGCGAATCAGGTGGAGGAAATCCACTACAATATGTACCAGGAAATACTGAAAGCGGTCAAAGCCAAACAAACAATCAAAGACGAGCCGTATTATGTCTGTCCGGTATGCGGGAATACGGTGGCTGGTAATGCCCCGGATGTGTGCCCGATCTGCGC
>PMBW01000167.1 GCA_003153075.1 Dehalococcoidia bacterium
CCGGCAATTTTGTGGTTTTTATCGAAAACCATCCTGACGCCGACTGAGTTCTTACTGAATTTAGCTTTGTAATGGACGATGATATACACGTCCTGCTGCACTGTGCTCAGAAATTCTTTTGAGATATAAGTGCCGAATTTGGTTTTTAGTTGGGCTGCGCTGGCGTCAAAAGCGGCCTGTGTCAATGCTGCTATCAATTCAGGTGAACCGTCCTGGGTGTACTTTGCCAGGTTACCTTCACTAAAGCCCTGCAGAGATGATTCTGTCTCCGGATCGGCCCAGGCGCGGATGGCGGCATCGTCACCGGCCGTTGTATTGGTCGCGGTGGGTGTAACTGGAGAGGACACGCTACTGGGCGTTGTTGAATTAGAACTACAGGCCGTAGTGCTAATAATGGTCACCAGAATAATAGATATCAGGAAGATTTGTGCGTTATTTTTCATGTGTTTTTTACCCACACTTTAAAATTCTAGCACAAGTCAGGAGGGAAAATAAGAGTGGTCAGCTTTCAGCTGCAGTAAGAGTTGGGCGGACAGGTGTTGAACATAACCTGGTTGGGTGGTTTTTCGTACGTTTTATGGTATCAGGAATCCCGGCATCTGCATATTTGCAGGTGCGGGTAAAGATATGTTCGCGTTTAAAATTATTTACCCCGAATTATGGAGACGTAGTAGTTGTAGTGGTACCCACCGTTAACTTGACTGCCGGGCTGGTTAATCCGGACAGGGTAAATGTGATTTCGGTTTCTCCGACAGCTTTAGCGGTAGCTAATCCTGTTGAAGAGATAGTAGCGATATTTGTATTTGAACTGGACCAGTTTACCGCGGATGTAATCAGAGAAGTGACGCCGTTCGAAAACGTCCCGGTTGCTTTAAATAATAGAGTTGCACCTACTGTTAAACTATCCGGGGAAGCCGGGGTGATAGCCACAGAGGATAATGTCGCGACCGATAAAATGGCAGGTTGGCTGGTTATTCCTGATAAAGCAGCCGTGATATTGGTATTCCCCGCGGCCAATCCTGTCGCTAATCCTGTCGAAGAAATGGAAGCAATCGTACTATCAGAGCTGGCCCAGGTAACCTTCGAAGTAATGTCTGCTGTCGAGCCGTCCAAATATGTTCCTGTAGCGGTAAAATGAACAGTGAGCCCTACCGCTATATTGTTCGGGTTAGCGGGTATGATCATAATTGAGGATATTGCCGAAGCTATCACGGTCAACTTTACTGCCGGAGTAGTAAATCCGGATAGGGTAGCCGTCAGATTTGTCTCTCCCTGCGCGTGTCCGGTAGCTATGCCATTCGAGGATATTGTAGCAATATTAGTATCGGAACTGGCCCAGGTAATGTTGGAAGAAATTTCCGCGGTTGAGCCGTTATCAAAGGTTCCGACAATTGTAAATTGCTGGATACCGCCCGCAGTTAAATTTGCCGGGGCATTTGGTTTTATCACGATGGAGGATAGTGCGGGCGCAGGAATTATAGTTAAGGCTATGGCCGTGCTGGTTATTCCCGATAGGGCTGCTGTAATGCTGACGTTTCCGGTTTTGATACCTGTAGCCAAACCCGTCGAAGAGAGTGTGGCAACAGTATTATCAGAGATTGTCCAGCTTGCTTTAGAACTAACATCCGCATTTGATTTATCCGAATAGGTCCCGACAGCAGTAAATTGCAGGGTGGAACCAATTGCTAAATTAGTCAGGTCAGCTGGTGTTATCGCAATGGAAGATAATACAGGCGTTGCTTTAGTGGTTGTTGAAAATTTAGTGGTTGTTGCTGTCGTTGTTGTTGCTGTTGTTTTTGATGAACAGGACGCCATGGTCAAGATTATTGCGGCAATTATTCCCATCGTTAGACAAAAGGTTAAAAATTGTATTGGTTTTGTTTTCATCATCGTACCTTACCGTTCAGTTTTAATAAACTTAGCAAATTATACAACAGTAAAATGAATATAACATGAACGGCGAACATAAGGTTCGAATGAAAATTCCGGGATACCATGTGTCATTATAATCGCCTGCCTATCTCAACACGTCCGCCATCATATTTAGGTTCATTGGTATTGACCTGCTGGCTTGTAACTGTTTGGTTTTCGCTTGAGACAGATTAGTTGTGCGTATCGTTTGTAAATAACTGTCAGAAGGAACTATACTGGAAACATATTTTAATTTCACTATGTTTGTAGATAAAACAAGCGGGGCTCCTGATCGCTTGTTTAGCCGTGGGATAATTTCTATTTTATTGAACCGTCCATTGCGGACAAAACTGTTTTATTGTGAGATTCGATGAAATTCAAAATGGATTATAAATGGGTGGCTCTATCGGTAACCACCGTCGGCAGCTTCATGGGCAGTCTGGATTCTAGCATCGTCGTCATCGGGTTGCCTTCGATATTAAGAGATTTGAACGCGACAATCGTTCACGGGATTTGGATTATCACCGGCTATACCCTGATGGTAACAATCCTTTTAGTTGCGTTAGGGCGGTTAGCGGATCTATACGGAAGAGTCAGACTATACAATCTGGGGTTTGCGATATTTACGGTGGGTTCGCTGCTTTGCGCATTATCCCGCAACGGCGAACAGCTGGTGATTTTTCGTTTTCTGCAGGGCGCCGGCGCAGCCTTGTTGGTAGCCAACAGCGGCGCGATCCTGACCGATGCGTTCCCGAAAAACGAACTGGGGATGGGACTGGGTATCAATATCATGGCTCTGAACCTGGGCGCGATGGCAGGTTATACCCTCGGCGGTGTGATGATAACCTTGTTCGGGTGGCAATCGATCTTCTGGATCAATATCCCCATCGGGATTTTCGGGACGGTTTGGGGTTATCTGCGTTTGAAAGAGATTAGCATCAAATCCAGCGGCGGCAAATTCGACTACGCCGGTACGATATTATACTGCATTGGCCTGGCCACGATTTTACTGGCCCTGACTATAGGCAACCCCCTTTCTGCGCGCAATTTGGCGATCCTGGCAGGCGGAGTATCGTTTTTTATCGTAGTAATAATCGTCGAGTTAAAGCAGAAGCATCCCACGCTTGATCTGACATTGTTTAAAATCCGGCAATTTGCGCTTGGGAATACGGCTAATTTCTTGAACTCGATGACATTCGGCTGCGGCCCTTTTTTACGGTCGTTGTACCTGCAATTGATCCTGGGTTACAGCGCGTTAAAGGCCGGAGTTTTATTGATCCCGATGGAGATCGTGATCTTTTTCCTGAGTCCGGTCAGCGGCAGACTGGCGGACAGGTACGGCAGCCGGGTATTATCACCGATTGGTTTAGCCATGAATGCCGCCGCCCTGATCTGGTTTTCCACATTGAATCAAAATTCTTCCTATACTGCGGTATTGATCAGTCTGATTTTATTCGGTCTCGGAACAGCGCTGTTTTCGTCTCCCAATATGAGCGCGATAATGGTGTCTGTTCCGGCAGAGAAACGTGGCGTCGCAAACGGCATTAGAATGACGCTCTATCAGACAGCGGTGTCATTGAGTTTGCCGTTTTCTTTACTGCTGATGACGCTGGTAATGCCGTACGCCCAGCTTTCGCAGATCGTAGGCAGCACGCAATTGATCGGTTCCAACGAATTGCCCATCTTCCTGAAAGCGATCAACCACGCCTGTCTGATACTGGCGATAATTACCTTATTCGCGATAATACCGTCGCTGGGGATGAAGTCCGCAAGGGAAATAGAAAAGACCAATCAGTTATAATTTGAAAGTTACTTATGTTTAGTTGAATAAACAACGTCTTCATCCAAGAATGGCTCAACTCGCCCCTTGAACTCCCTTGTATACCCAAATCAAAAAAAGAGTGGAGAAAGTTCAGTTCTCCACTCTTTTAAAAAGCAAGGCGATCTAGTGTCCCAGTGATCTCTTTAAGTTATGGTCGATCCAGAAGCGCGCACCGTAGAGGCTTAACCGGCTGGGGCCGCCGATACCCATCCAGACCGAATGGATCTGGCCGCTGTACCCTTTGAGCCACGGTTGACAAAGAGCGTATTCCGCAGGCTGTAATAAGCAGGTCGCGTAGTGCTGCCGGGCAACCCGCTCGTTCATGGCCCGCAGTATTTTCTTTGTTTCTTCTTCCCCGGAAGCAGCAAGCCCCTGTTTGTAGAAGGAGTCATAAACCGGGTCATTGACACACAGGATATTGACCGGGGATGTAGAGTAAAAACGGGTCAGCGCCTGAAAGGGGGCATAGGTATGACCTAGCGGGCCGTACTGGCGGTACACCAGCTGGTCGTATTTCTTTTCTCCCACAAAGGCCGTACAGGCATTAGATTCCATCGGGCGCACTTCCATTTCGATACCGATAGCCGCGAAAGAATTCTGAATTATTTTAAACAGTTCCATGTCGGATGCAATATCGACGACAATATTGGTTTTAAATCCGTGCGGGAAACCGGCTTCGGCCATCAACTGCCTGGCGGCTACGGGATTAAAGGCATATTCGTCTTTCAGTTCCTGCGGCCATTCCTCATAGGGGAACCCCCAGCCTTTAAAAGACATTGAAAGGTAGCGGGATGTGACAGCATTCGGATATGGGTCTACGGAGCCGTGATAGTAGTCTTTGGCTAACCCGGGCAAGTCGAGCGCCATTTGCATTGCTTTGCGCACCCGGACGTCGTTAAAAGGGGCATGGTCGTTTCTGGGTTGTATAGTTACCGCTTGTGTGGTTGGATTACGAATTGCCACGATTTCCGGGTTTGTTTTCTGCATTGCCAGCACCTGGGCGTGCGAAACCCGTTCCATGATGTCGATTTTACCGGCGCGCATGGCAGCCAGAGCCTCTTCATCATCGGTCATGACGACGTATTTGATTGTGTCCAGATAGGGTACCCTGTTTTGCGGGTGGCGTTCATCAAAGCCGCGGTAATTTGGGTCTTTAGTTAATGTGGCATGACTGCCGGAAACAAATTCCTTCATAAAAAACGATCCGGTTCCGACGGCGTGATGCCAGTCGCTGAGGTCGCCCCATTTTTTCACCGCTTCCGGATTTTCGATGCATTGCCGCTGCATGACGCCGTGCAGGGCTTCCATGATGAACTCAGAATTTGGGGTTGTCCATTTAAAGACGACGGTATATTTGTCAATTGCAGTCACGGAGATCAATTCTTTAAAATAGACCTCTGTCGGGTAGGGGCTGGGATTGGGATAGCCATTCATACCTAACAGGCGGTTATAGTGAAAAACGACGTCGTCAGCGACAAATTCCCGTCCGTTCGCGGGCTGTATGTTCTGCCAGTGTATCCCTTTCTTCAGATGGACAACATGAGTGCCGGGCTCCGGAAACTCCCAGCTTTCCGCCAAGTAGCCTTTCATAAACTTCGATGGGTGCCATGCCATTTTATAATCCCAGATCGCCGGATTCAGCGCCCAGTCATCGGCGAGCAGCCTTTCCAGCCAGCCGCCGTAGATGCTGGTCTGTCCTTCGCTGAAATAAGGGTCGAAGTTTTCAATATTCCTGCTGGCGCGGATTGTCATTTCTCCGCCGTATTGGGGTGTGCCGAGGGTGTCCCACCAGTTGCCGGTTGTTGTCTTCTTTTTCATGTTGTCTCCTAATCTTGTCGAAATAATACGCTTAATGTACGGGTTTTGATACCAATGATATGCCGAAGTTAGCAGAAATGTAAAGAGGAAGATGTAAGTAGTGAGTTGTGAAAGAGCAGGCAGTAATCGGAATAATTCTCACATTAGCGGTACCTCTCTATACTTGACAAATATCAAGCCCTGTGCTAAATTGCTCGTGAATTTGTGACCTTCGGTAAACAACTCTACAAATTCAGCCAAACCACGGGAAGTCTGATTCTCCGGACGGATAGGCGGCAGACAAAGTGATTGATGTCTAACAAGACAACATAAGATAAGAAGTATCAATCAAATAAGGAGGCAAATTAGTGGCAGCAGATTTAGAAAAAGAAGTAAAAACCCTTAAAGAATCCTTCAAAAAAATGGAAGCCCGGTTGCAGAAAGCTGAAGACCTTGAGGCAATAAAGAAATTACAGTACGCCTACGGCTATTACCTGGAGCACTGGCAGGAAGAACAACTCCTGGGGTTGTGGTCGCACAGTGACGAGATCTCCTGCGAGCTGAACGAAACAGGCCTTTACACCGGATGGGCGCAAATTCAAAAGTGTTTTCACTTTGAAGACCACTATACCGGTTTTAACGGCGAGAAAACCGCCCCTCCGGAATACCTGCATATCCTGATCCCCCACGCCGGTATTGTCGACATTGACGAGGGCGGTATGACCGCAAAAGGTAGATGGTATGGTTCCTTCCTTGGTGTGCTGCCCAGAGGCGGTAAATTGCGACCGTTAATTGGCTGCGGCATCTGGGAGAACGAATACATCAAAGAAAACGGCATCTGGAAGCTGAAAAAAGTTTTCTGGAACGATATTATCAGCAGTCCGCTGGATGAGGGTTGGGTCAAGACTCCTTACCTGTCCAATCCGCCGAACAAAGACCGGCCGACGCCCGGCCCGAATACACATTTTGCCACTTACCCGTCCGGGTATATCTTCCCGTATCACTACAAGAATCCGGTTACTGGTAAATAACAACAAGCGCATAAGTTGCGGAGGTGCGATATCTTCCGCAGCTTCACTTGTTTCAGTCTCTTTCATTAAAAATAGTAATAATTATCGAGAAATAAATAAAGGAGAAAAACAAATGGATTGGAAGCTTGACACCGGGAGTATTCAGCTCACTAACTTGAGCCATGTCGGTATTGCCGTTAAGGATGCCGAAAAGACAGCCATTATGCTGTCTAAAATCTGGAATATCGGGACTCCTGAGGTTTTTGATTACGCGCCTAAGAAATCAGAAATGTTTTACGGAGAACCATTTAAAGTTAGACTGGTTTTCATTAAATTCGGAGCTTTTCCGATTGAATTGTTGCAGCCGTTGGATAATAAATCCATCTGGTCGAAATTCATTGCCGAAAAGGGCGAGGGCATCCATCATGTGGCGCTCGGTGTTTCGAACTATGACGAACATGTTGCCAAACTGAAGAAAGAAAAGCACCCGTTACTGGTAGCCGCTGAATTTAACGGCGAAAAGTGGTGCTATTTTGATTGTAATCCCGGCGGCGTGGTCTTTGAGTTCCGTGAGGAATATAAGAAGAAAGTATAAGCATTCCGTTCAGGTACAAGAATCTTAGGCCTTAATACTTTGTTTTAGAAAGCTTG
>PMBW01000003.1:0-368 GCA_003153075.1 Dehalococcoidia bacterium
CCTTTTTTGGACTGTCAGACACTATACCTATAGGATCTGATGGTAATTACACTCTTGTGGGTAGTGTAGAATTCAGTAGGGCGGTAATTAGCTTCAACTTCCAACAAAAAGTCATAAAGTCATATTTCAGGATGCCATAGTGGTCTATTTTCTCTGCCGTATTAGTCCAATGAATAGTGGTTACTGAGGCGAAGTGGATTTATGTTGAACCTGATTATATTTCACAAAATTTGGCATTAATTATCGTCAACTTTCCAGCGCACATTCCGGTTATCAGACTAGTATATTTAGCTGCCGGTAACCGAATCGCAAAAAGCTTGTTCTTGAGCGATTCGATCAGATTTCTAGCCTTTTACGGTGTTCAAACC
>PMBW01000003.1:427-766 GCA_003153075.1 Dehalococcoidia bacterium
GTATCCAGAACCGTGATGTCTTCTTTACGGTCGAGCATGTTTTTTAATTCATTGGCTGAGATCAATTCCAGCCTTTCTATCGGCAGCCCGGCGGTATACCAGTTCGCGATGCCGCCGGCCAGGTAACCGGCAATGCTATCATATCCCAGCCTGACCAGATAACGCACCGCTTTTTCACAGGAAGGCTCGTCATCTACAACTAGCAGGAGCGGGCGGTCATACGGCAAAACCCAACCGGCATAAGCCGCCAGCCCCTCGAGCCAGATACTGTATGCCCCGCTGATATGAGCTCCGCCAAAAGCCGCCGGGTCGCGCGTATCCACAATAACTGCTCCGTCT
>PMBW01000003.1:800-3080 GCA_003153075.1 Dehalococcoidia bacterium
TCCTTTTCGATCAGCTGGAGCACCGGATTCTGCTTTCGCTCAGTTCCGGTCGTACTTTCCTCCCGGTCGGCGATGCGCACGCCGCAAATCGAGCCGCCGCCGTGCGCAGGGCAAATGATTACGCCGTCGCCCAGTGGCAGCAGCCGGTGAAAAATACTATCGAACAGATTTCCAGCAAGCCGTTCGGTTTGCTCCGGGCCGTAGAGGTCGGTGCGCCCCACATCGTTTACGAACAAGGTATCCCCCGTAAAAACCATGACCGGCACATCTCCTGTGGCAAGATCCGTCACAACTAAAGACACGCTTTCATCAGTGTGTCCCGGGGTATAGATCGCTGTTACGCGCAGGTTACCAAACAGGAAAGTTTGATTGTCTGTCAGGGTCAAGCCATATCCCCAGTCAAGCCCCGGCCCGTGGTAAATTTGCGCTCCGGTGGCATTTGCCAGTTCGAGCGCACCGGTGGCAAAATCCTCATTCCTGTGAGTTTCAAAAATATGCGTGATCNNACGAACGCATTTTCATCCGATCCTACAAAGTAAGAATTCGCTGAAATTCCATGCGACTTCGCTTTTTCAAATATCATCTCGACCTGCCAAAAAATATTCTGTTTTAATAACGTCTGGTAGATTCAAACGTTAGAGCATAATCAACATTCACTTTAACCGTTTTATGATAACGAAGGTATAAATTCTGCTCACGATTAGTAAAAGTTTAATGACATTTTATAAATATTCGGGGTGTCAACTAAACGTAAAAATGGCCGCTATACAAAAGCCGTATGGCGAAAGTGGAGGTTTTTAATCAAGCCGCTGTTTTTAAGGCTTCAGGGAAGCGGAGATGGCCGCAGTTAGAACAGACAGTTGCTTAATAGCGTCTGTTCCTTATGCTTTTTTCAATCGTCCAAGTTAAAACTACAAGATCGAATCGCTTATCCTGATTATCTTATCTGCTTACCACGGCAGTTCGGATTACCACACCTAAATGGGTTCAAGAGTGGCCCGTACACCTCTAAAATAGTCGTTGTGTAATTGATTTTCTCAACTTCGTCTGATTGCCCCTACTTATAACTACCTATTTCAAATCAATTTCTCAGAGCAGTATTAAGTCATCTTTTAGGAAGCAAGTTTTGACTATTGTTCTTTTTTAAGAATACGTGCGATATTACTCTCTTGAATTTCTACCAACTTGTTAATTACTTTACCTATTTCTCGTTGTATTTGGTCTACCAGCATTTGATTTGCATGCATTTGGGCCAACGAAATAATCAGGCAGTTTTTGGCGTCGGTCTTACTAAATGTCATGTGTTCGTTCTCTAAAAAGATTTTAATGCGTTCGACGAAAACAAATATGGGCTGTAATTCCGACCTCTGGTCTGGACTAAAACCCGCTATTGCTGCACTCTCCATCATATGGAGGCCAACCTGCAATGCTTCTTCGGCAGTAATTTTCTTTTGGGAAACACCCTTTGAGTGTTTGTATTGTACATGTCCGGAAAGTCCCTGCCGGGTCCTAAATGACTTCCCACAAGTCGAGCACGGGAACCTTTTCTCCAATGTATCCTGACTTAATTTCGGCATGNNTAAAATTTAGGGCATTGTAGATCTTAACCAGGAAGTGACTAAATCCGATTTCGCATTCAATTTGACAAGAATAAATAATGGATTTATAATGCATAGTCAATAAGCGTTTCCGCGCTCTTCTACCAAAAGCAACCCGGTAGAGACGCGGAAACCGGGAAAGCCCAAGTACGGGTCCAGTGAAGACGTAGGAAAGGGCACCACAACAACATTGTGGTGCCCTTTTTGTTTTTAGTCAGGAGGTCTCTATGGATCAGGGAAATAAGCTAAATTTACGAATTACAGTAGATATCCGCATTGGCCCGGCATCATCAGCCCAACAAGCAGCATGGAAACGGTTTTGGACAAAGTTAATTGCCGATGCTAATCACGATCTGATTGAAAATCAAACTAACAGCATTCTGAAAGAGGCAAAAAATGAAAATGGATAACGATATTCGTTTTAAAACTTCGATTCTCTACTTGAAATCTATTTCACCGGGATCAACGTTCAAGGCTCTGGCCAGTTTACGGATAGTGACAAACTGGGGTTTCCGTTGTCTTCTTTCCAATCTACAAATTGCGCTGACAGTAACGCCGGATTCACGGGAAAGATCGGCCTGGCTCATTACTTTTTTAATTCTCAGTTCTTTTAGTGTGGCCATGTGGATATTTCAACATAAAGCCATAGACTTGTCAATCTTTAGATAATATATTGACAATG
>PMBW01000074.1 GCA_003153075.1 Dehalococcoidia bacterium
CTGGATGACGACTTCTCGTCCATCGTAAAAGCAATCCGCCTGGGCAGACGCATCTTCGACAATCTGCGAAAAGCAATGGCTTATATCCTGGCAGTCCACATCCCTATTGCCGGTCTTTCATTGATACCGGTGTTATTTGGCTGGCCGCTGGTACTGCTGCCGGTCCATGTGGTCTTCCTGGAGCTGATAATCGAACCTGCCTGTTCCATCGCGTTTGAAGCCGAGCCGGAGGAGCCGAATGTGATGAACCGTCCGCCGCGTGACCGCAAGGAACCTCTATTCAGCCGCAGGACCATTGTTCTGGCGCTGCTGCAAGGCACAGCGGTTCTGCTCGTAACATTAACTATATATGGAATTGTCTATAACCGGGCGGGTGATTTAGCTGTGCGGACGCTCGAAGCCCGAAGTTTAGCGTTCACTACTCTGGTTATCGCCAATCTGGGGCTGATACTCTCGAACCGTGTTTGGTCAAAGAACATAATCGCAAGTTTATGGCATAAAAACAATGCTTTATACATAATAGTAGCAGCTACGTTGACCATCTTGACACTGGTCCTTTTCGTACCGGCATTACGTAATTTGTTCAGTTTCGGGATATTGCATCTCAATGACCTGGGGCTCTGCTTTGGAGCCGGAGCGGCTTGCATCGTATGGTTTGAACTGGTCAAGTATTTCAGCCGCCCGAAGAATATAAGGGGTTGATTGGTTTCTCTTTCCGCTGCTTTAAACTTTGGCTAAAGCGGTCAGACCGAAGATTAAAAGCACACCGATAATCATGCAGACGGCCATCTTCCAGGCTACATGGCGATATGTTTCCGGTAAAAGGTTGGCCGCGCCGATATAAAGAAATTGCCCGGCAAACGCCGCTAATATCACCGCCAGCACCGATTGATTTATGGTAAAGAAATACGCCACAAAGATGCCGAATACAGGGGCAATCGCATCAAAGAATAGAAATATTCTGGTTCTTTTTAGGCTTTGTTCGTTCTTCAGCATGATGACAACGGTATTGATTCCGTCCGTAAAATCGTGCGAAATCACCGCCAAAGCAACAATGACCCCGACCTTCGTATCGGCTTGAAACGCAATCCCGATAGCCGCTCCATCCAGAAAACTGTGCGCTACCAGTCCAATAGCGCCGATAGGTCCCATAACATGACCGTGTTCTTCGTCATCATGATGGTGATGGGTCAAAAAGAATCTCTCCACCAGACTAAAAAACAAAAAAGCGGCGACTACCGAGATCATCAGCGTCCGTGTGTCCAGGTTGGTAGATTTAGCAATATTTAAACTTTCCGGTAATACATCGAAGAAAGTAATGGCGATCAATGCCCCTGACGAAAAGGCAAAAAAGTACTGCAAAACCTTTCGGAATTTAACGGCGACTAATCCGCCGATCATGGTAGAGGAAAATGTTACCAGGGCTAAAACAAAGATGATTGGATCCATAGAATGAATTATATCGGAATGTAATTATGTCTGTCTATCCAAAAAGACGATATTTGTTTGTTTTTGAAAACAACAATAATTTACCATAAAAAGAGAGGAGGATCAGACATCCCCCTCTCTTTTATTATTTGTTCAGAGCACGAACGCGGCTTATGCCGTTTTAACTTCCTCTTTCCCGGTCTTAGCCACGCCCGGTATCCAGGAGATAAACCGGCGCCACTCATTGTTTTCCCAGACTACCAGCAAGGCGCTGGCATTACAGATTGAACTGTAAGTACCGGTAATGACACCGATCAAGAGGACGAGGACAAACCAATGAATCGTGGCCCCACCCAGCAGGAACAGGGCAAATAGAACGAAAGCGACTGTGAGTGAAGTATTCAGCGACCGGACAAATGTTTCGTTGATACTGAAGTTCGCGATCTGTTCAAAATTCTTGCCGGTGCCTTTGATCATGTTTTCCCGGATGCGGTCGAAGACGACGATAGTGTCATGCACGCTATAACCGGCAACGGTGAGAACACCGGTGATGAACAGCAGATCGATTTTAACACCCATAAACCGGCCGATGATGGAAAAGATACCAACCACTACCAGGATGTCATGCAGCAAAGCAATAACCGCGCAAACACCCCAGCGGAAAGGCCGGGGCATTTTTCGAAAGGCGTACGTAATATAAATCATGATAAAAATAGCCGCGACAATTACCGCTAAGATTGCAGCCTTGGCAGTTGTTGCTGCCTGGCCTTTATCGGTATATTGATGGTCTACATAAGTAACCGTATTATTAAATGAAGTATTCAAATTATCCTGTAAGGTAGCGTACTGCGCCGGGGTGATTTCACCGCCGATAGTGACAAAATATTCCTTTGAGGAAGGACTGTACTCGATAACCGCATCCTGATATCCTGCGGCAGTTAAACTTTGACGTAACTGACTTTCCTCGATCGCCGAAGTAAATTTAAGCGTCATCGATGTACCGCTTTGAAAATCAATGCCCAAATTAAGATGGGGCGGCGCAATCAGTGAAATTAAACCCGGAACAATGATTAACGCCGAGAGCAGAAAAAACCACATTCTTTTACCAATAATATTAATCATGCTTCACCCCATAGAGAGTTATACCTTTCATTATCCCGTTATTTACCAGTTGGGTCAGGAATGTCCGCGTTACCGTGATCGCGCTGAACAAGCTGACTAAAACACCGATTGCAAGAGTGATCGCAAAACCCTTCACGGTAGCAGCGCCAAAACTGTTTCCAAACCAGAAAAGGATGACACAGGTAATGAGTGTGGAAAAGTTACTATCGCGGATGGATGGCCAGGCACGGTGGAAACCCTCCGCAACCGCCATCTTTAAAGTAAGTCCCCGCTTCAATTCTTCTTTCATACGTTCGAATATCAGCACGTT
>PMBW01000311.1 GCA_003153075.1 Dehalococcoidia bacterium
TTTGTCTTCTGGCGTAACGTTTACATCCCCAGTTCTTTAGCCAACAGATCACGATGGAATTTGCCGTCACCAAGGGTGGCCTCGGCCGCTTTAGCACGTCTGAAATACAAATGCATGTCAGAGTCCATTGTATACCCTATTCCGCCGAGAATCTGGTGACCTGCGGCAGTTGCCCGCTGATAGGCTTCACATGTCCACAGCTTGGCCATCGCAATTTCCTGCGCACAAGGTAGACCCTCACTGAATTTCCATGCTGCTTCGTAGGTTAAAAACTTGCTGGCATCGACATCCATCATCGTATTGGCGACGACGTGCTGAATAACCGGGAAACTGCCGATAGGACGGTCGAACTGTACTCTCTTCTTCGCATGGTCAGCCGCCAGCTCTAACGCCTTCTGCGCGCCCCCGACCATTTCGGCACATTGAGCTATTTTTACCTGCTGTAAGGTCTGCTGCAGCGGGACCCAAGCCTGGTCTAACTTGCCAATGATATTCTTCTTTGATACTTTTACTTTGCCGAAGGTGACTTCACACTGCTTATCGCCGACAAGAGTTTTTAAAACTGTAACACTGATTCCCGGACTCTTCCTGTCGACCAGAAATGCAGTAATCCCATCCTCCGGTTTTGTGCCATTTTTAGTTCTGGCAATGCAGATAATATAATCTGCGATGTGCGCATCCGGGACGAAAAGTTTGGTCCCGTTGATAATATAATCATCTTTATCAGCTTTTGCTTCAACCTCAATGGCAGAAGGTTCATAGCTGTCGCTCAGTTCGGTTAATGCCAGGGTCAGAATGGCTTCACCCCTGGAAATCTTGGTAAGTAATTCCTTTTTTTGCTCCTCACTACCGCTGTTCAGGATAAAAAGACCGCTTAAAAGCACGGTTGAGAAGAAGGCGCCCGGTAAACAGGCACGGCCCATCTCTTCCTCCAGCGCCACCAGGTCAATAATGCTCCCATCGCCGCCGCCGTACTTATCCGGGAATATCAAACCCAGCCATCCCAGTTGGGCCATTTTCTTCCATAACTCCGGAGGATTACCTTTTTCATCCTCCATCATCTGTTTTACTAAAGATTTCGGGCACTCCTTCTCAAAGAACTCACGCGCACCCTGTTTTAACATCTTTTGTTCATCATTAAAATCGAAATCCATTTTTATCGCCCTCTCTTTCAAGAATTATTTTTATTTTACGGGCCTCCCGGCCTTGCTTCGGATAATGGCTCCTGTGAAATCGTTATTTCTTGACAGGCATCGCTAATTGCGGTTCACGGGGCAGACCCATTCCCCTGGTAGCGATAATACTCCTCAGCATATTATTCGAGCCACCGCCAAAACTCCGTACTACCATGGTGAGATAGGCCAGTTCAATATGACCTTTTAACTTGGCGTACTTTGAACTTTGATCAAGTTGACCGTACAGTCCCATTATCTGCATCCCCTGAGTAGCAATTCTCTGGCTCAGTTCGGATTCAAAAATCTTAGAATAGGGCGCTGCCCATGAGGCATCCTGTCCTTTCTCTATCATCCAGTTTAACCGGCGGCCAAACAAACGCAGGACATTGACATCGGTGGCAAGCTGTGCCATGGTCTGACGAACCAGCGGGTCTTCGCACAAGGGCTTCCCGTTGCGTTTTGCTTCTTTGGTATATTGTATCAATTCATCTACCAAAATCTTAGGCCAGGGGAAAGTGCCAAGGTCGCCTCTTTCCGCAGTCAAGGCATCCCGGGTGATGCTCCACCCTTCGCCTTCCGGGCCAATGCGGTTTGTCTTGGGAACCCTGACATTATCATAGAAGACTTCATTCGTTCTGTCCCCGGCGATTGTTGTCAGTTTGGTTACGGTCACGCCCGGAGCCGTCAAGTCGGCAATAATCATCGATACGCCTTTATGTTTCGGAAGTTCGGGATTGGTTCTAGCGGCCAGCCAATGGTAACGGGCATTATGCGCACCGGTGCTGAACATCTTCTGTCCGTTAAGGATGTAAGAATCTCCATCCGGGGTTGCGCGCAATTGTAATCCTGCCAGATCTGTACCGGCGTTGGGTTCAGTATAACCCAGAGCAAACTGCGCCCCCGCTGCTATCTTCGGCAGCCATTCCTTCTTTTGTTCGGGGGTACCGTGTTTCATGATGATGGGGCCCTGTACACCACCGGTTAAGCCGCCCAGAAAACCGGGCGCCCATAAAACCCGTTTACTTAACTCTTCGGCGACAATGGTGCTGTATCCTACCGGAAGTCCGGCTCCGCCGTATTCTTTAGGCCATTCCGGAACCAACCACCCTTTGGCGCCGAGCTTTTCTGCAAACTCATGCGCGTACGGGATATTAGCGGTAGTTCTCAGTTTCCAGGTTGATTCAACTAGTTCGGGGCTGATATTCTTATCCAGCCATTCGCCTAATTCCTTCCTGAACTTTTTTTGATCTTCATTATCATATTCGCCTATTTTATATTCTTTAAAGTCCATATTTCGATCGATCTCCTCTTTTATACTTATCGCTTCTT
>PMBW01000312.1 GCA_003153075.1 Dehalococcoidia bacterium
AGATGCGTCTTATTCTCTTCCGGTGTGTTGGGGAAAACGGGCTGGTCGTTTGCCTGTCCCCGGCGCAGCGTTGCCCGCACCCGGGCGACCAGCTCTCTGACACTAAATGGCTTGCTGATATAATCGTCCGCCCCTAACTCGAGCCCGACCACTTTATCAATCTCATCGGTTTTGGCGCTGAGCATCAAAATCGGAATCGACATATCAACCCGGAGTATACGGCAAACCTCGAAGCCGTCTATTCCGGGGAGCATAATATCGAGGATAATCAAATCAGGCTTTTCTTTGCGGGCTATTTCAACAGCTTTTATTCCATCCTCTGCCAAGATAACTGAATAGCCGGCATTTACCAGGTTATATTTAATAACCTCGAGCAGATTTGTGTCATCATCAACTACCAGTATCTTGTTCAATATTATCTCGACGTCTTTAATTACTTCGAAATCAACTTTCTGAATGAAATGTGTGTTTAATTTGTCAATGTTTTTATCAGGTCAAACTTTTGGGTGTGGGAGTTCGAACTCCCACACCCGTCGCAGAATTGAATTTTTGTTTTATTAAGGCTATTTGTTGAGCAGGGCGGTTCCTTGGAATTTGATCGAGCGGATTTCTGCCTCTGCCTTGGTTACTGCCGCGGCAGGTAATTGCGGGTAGGTCAGGGCGGTGTTGAACTGCTGCCCGTCGTGGATGGCCCACCAGAGCATATTGACGAGTTCTGTACCCTTGGTTTTATCGGTCTGATTGACGTAGGCCAGTACCCAGGTGAAACCAACGATCGGATAGGCATTAGCGTTGGGAGAATTGGTGATCATCACTTTCATGTCGTCGGGGAGAGTGACACCGTCCGCTGCCAGTTTGGCGGAATCTACAGACGGGGTGATATAATTGCCGGAAGAGTTCTGCATCTGGGCATAAGGCAGGTTATTCTGTATGGCATAGGCAAGTTCAACATAGCCGATGGCGCCGGGGATNNCCAGTTTACCGCGGTGGCATTGCCCACTTTGGAAGCCCAATCTGTACTGATCTTGGTCAGGTAATTGGTGAAAATGTAGGTGGTGCCGGAAGAATCGGAACGGTGCACAACCGCGATCGAGACGCTGGGAAGGCCAACGCCCGGATTCAGGGCTTGGATAGCGGGGTCGCTCCAGTTTTGAATTTGTTTCAGATAAATTTTAGCTAAAACATCGCCATTAAGTTTGAGGGTTCTGCCGTTCAATTGAGGGATGTTGTAAGTGATCGCCACAGGACCGATAGTCATAGGTATGTGCAGGATCGGGCCGCCGGCAGCCTGTGCCGCGGTGATCTGCGCATCGGTCATGATGCCGTCACTGGCGCCGAAGTCGACAGTATTGGCGGTAATCTGATTGATACCGGCGCCGGAGCCAACGGATTGATAGTTGATCTTGATGCCGGTCAGTTTGGCGTATTCATCAAACCATTTAGTATACAAAGGAGCCGGGAAAGTGGCGCCTGCGCCGTTCAGGGGGACGACCGGTATAGAGGTTGTCGTGGTGGTAGTTACGGCTGAGGTGGTTGTGGTGGTAGAGGTTGTTGCGGGATTATTGGTTGTTGAGGTTGTGGTCGGTTTTTGACTGGTTGTGGCGGTGGTAGTTTGCGCCGGGGTTGTAGTAGTAACTGAAGCCGATTGGGTCGTGGTTGTCGTTGTGGTTGTACTGCTGCAAGCGGTTAATACTGAGGTTGTAACAAGCAGCAATGATGCTAGTACAACGAACCATTTTTTATTCATTTTGCTAAACAATTTGTTTTTCTCCTTTCTCTTATTTCCTTCATTATAAGAGGCCATCTTTAAGAGAAGTTTAAGGTGATGTTAAGAGAATGTTAATTTTTAACATGCTTTTATAATATCGTGATTTAAAGAGAATAAAAGGGGGGAAAAAAAGGGTTTGAATATTCGAAAAAACCACTAATTTGATGTGTTGGTAAATGGCCTTGACGCTACCTGTATTAAAGATAGTACAACAAAAAATATTGTCTACAGTTAATCAAACGTCGTCGGCACGGGAAATATTTCAAGAGTGGCAATGCCAGCGCCCGGCATCGTAGCCAGGTCGGTGGTAAGCTGTTTTACCGACTGGCAATCAGCGATAAACACAATGGATTTTGGAAGCTTTGGGTTTCTGATGGTACTGGAATTTAATGTTTTGTTTGAGACGTGGGCAGTATCCTCGATACAAGTCCATTTAGTACCAATGTGAGCGAAAAACTCACCGAGAGGGATAGATCCACTTGGTAAGAATTTTGCGTAACACAAACATCTCATTTCCCCGCCTCTCTTTTTAGTATTTTCCCCATTTGTCTACATTATAAGAGGCAGGTGTTAAGGAATATTTAAGGTAAAATTAAAGATTCATTAAATCTTTGTTATGGGCACATTAGGTACATGAACTATGATTTTACTTTCTTCAAGTCAGCGGCTATGATGTTTGCCCATACTTCAATCGCATTCCAGTCACGGAAATCACCGATCATATCAGGAGTCTTTTTGAAAACGAATTTTTCAAAGAAGTTCATTTTATTCATATTAATAAAACCATGAAAAACTGCAATATCGCGCGGTTTTATATGGTCGATAATGGGTTGTAGAGCCTTTGGATAACGCTGTCCTTTGACCAGCTGCAGCGCATCGCCTTTACCTAAAGGACCGCTGTAAAATAACCAGGTGGGTTTTTCTGCAAGCTGAAGTTGTCTTTTTTTCAGGAACGAAACCATATCCGCCCGCCAACGAAACATATAAGCGGAGCTTCCCAGAATAAAAGCGTTGTACTGATTTACGTCTTTAACCGTCTTAACGGGGAGAAGATCAACCTGCAGACCTGATTTAACAAGTACTTGCCCAATTTTCCCGGCAATTTCTTCTGTGGCGCCATATTTTGAGGAATAGGCAACTAAAACTTTCATTTTTCACTCCTGCTCAATACAATAAATCGATACATTCTTGCTTTTGTGTGCATCCGGATCTCTGGATTTTTTTATTTTTCAAGGCGGGGTAAAAGAGACCGCACCCATTCACGCCGAGTCCAGAGGGCACAACTTCCGTTGCTTTCCTGTAGATGGTCGTCATTCTCACGAATCGCCTTCAGAAAGGGAGATTGTAAGGCTTCTTTTAATGTTTTATCTCGCAGATTTACATCTGAGTACGGGGCAAAAGGACACGGTTCGAGATCGCCTTCGGCACTAATATGAACAAAACCACGACCCGCCGAAAGACATCCTCCAAAGTCCTTTTCATCTCCGGGGACATTAACAAATAGTGCAGAATATTCTTTACGGAATACTTCCGCCAATTCCGATAATTGAGATCGCTGCTGCTCTGTAATTAACCAATCACTAGTATTTTCGTTAACAGGCGTATATTCAGCGAAAAGAATCAGTTTCCCTCCCCAATCGGTGATAGC
>PMBW01000015.1 GCA_003153075.1 Dehalococcoidia bacterium
GAAATTACACTCGGATTATATAAATAAGAATAATTTTGCATTAGGCGTGACGCTATAAAAATATTTATCGCTTCTTCTTGCCTAAAAGCAATTGGCGGCAAGAAGTGACCCTCTACCAGACCGCGCTTACTCCCTTCTTGCCAAATCGGGACCTTTAGTTCAGACTCAAGAGCGACCAAATCACGATAAACTGTGCGTAAACTCGTAGCGCAGCTTCTGGCAATTTCTTTTACATCGATACCATGGGAATGATGCCATAACAATATCTGCAGATAAAGCAATCTCGCTGTTCTATCCCTCTTACTAACGCTTCTGCTATGGTTTTCCTCATCTTTCGTTGGAGAACCATTTGCGTTGATTTGTTGTTTTCGAGATCCAATGTCAGATGCAATTCGCTGAGCGCCGCCGGTGTTGTTCTCATTGGATTTGATTTCGCTATGACGCGATGGATTACTTTCATTAAAGTACTTCTCGATCTTCGAGACCATACGTCTCGCTTTCCAATAAGTCAAACCATATTCTCTTTGAATCGTTTCCGCAGATACGCTATTACTTTTATCGGACATTCTTTGTATGACTTTAAACCATGTCTTCAATGGTATACGGGAGTTTCTTAAGAATGTTGCAGCTACTGGATTCACTTGATTACCGCAATTATCACATGCGTAAGAATGTCTGTTAGAGACTTTGTGATGTTTGGTAACTTTATTGCAGATTGGGCACTTTATGCCTGTAGGGTATATCTTGTTTTTTAACCATTCAAGACAAGATTCTTCATTGGGAAAATCTTGTTCGATGTTTTTGAATTTGAACTGTATCGCCATATAATTCATGCAAGTATTATACCATAAAAAGTACTTGCATTAAATAGCATTCCCGATTTCAAATAATTATATTTTTGATAACCAGGTTATTTGTCACTATGTTGACACAATTCTTTGTTATAAATATACAACTGCTCTATATAGGCCGGCCTTGCCATGAGAGCGATAAAAAAAGGAAATGGAGGAGTATTCAGGTGAAAAAAGCCAGGGTTCCATTATTTCTAACCGCAACTATACTTGCAGCCTTACTTGTAACATCATCCCTTCCTGGTTGTACAACAAAGACAACTACCGCAGCAACGGCCACGACCTCAGCGACAGCGCAGCCAATAAAAACCTATACAATCGGCTTGTGTGCCGAATTGACAGGGTTTTTGGGCGCCTATAATACGGCAACAGTTAACGAAGCCCAAATAGCTGTCGATATGGTAAATGAAAAAGGCGGTATCATGGTTGGAGGGCAGAACTATCTTCTGAAACTCGTAATTGAAGATGGGAAAAGCACATTGGACGGAACCACCGCCGCAGCGAACAAGCTGATCTTCAATGATGGTGTTAAATTCATCATCGGACCTGATGCGTACTTTAATTCAGCAGTATCCGGTTTATGCGAACAGAATAAAATATTGCATATTGGTGGTTATTGTACCATGCAGCCCGGAGAACTGGATTCCACCACAACGTACTCATTCCTCGGCCAGGGCGCCAGCATTAACTATTTCACAGGTGTTTTAGCCTACCTGAAGGCCAACTATCCCAACGTAAAGAAAGTGGCGCTTACGATGCCGGATGATGGTTCGATACCATATTTCGGAAAAGCAGTGCAGCAAATGGTGCAGGATGCCGGCTTTACAGTTGCGGGCAGCATTATCGGTTATGATAACAACGCCGTAGATTTCAGTCCCTATTCGGCCAAAGTGATAGCCACACAGGCAGACGCGGTACTTGCATGTTCCGGTGTTGTATTGCCCACTGGTTCTATCCTGAAAAATATGCGGGATGCGGGCAGCAATATGCTTTTCGTGATTTGTAACAGTGTTATCCCTTCGGACTATGTTAAAGTCGCCGGCACAAAGGAAGCAACGAATGTTGTAGATTGCAGCGCCTGCTACATCGGCGCTCCTGATCCTTCGCCTATCTTGCAGGAGATGATAACGCGATATTTGCGGTCAATCGGCGGGACCGGGGCACTCGTTACACTGGAATATGCCAACCCCGTATGGGAATTAGCTCAGCTTTTTAACAAGGCAAATAGCTTTGATCCCGCGGTGATAAAAACTACTTTTGAAAACATGAGCAGCATCGAGACTTTCTATGGCATAGGCACTATCAGTGGTTCAAAAACTTTTGGCATCAAGCATGCCGTATCTTATCAATTACCAATAACTACCATAGATAACGGTGTCCCGACTTTCAAACAATGGGAACCGGCTCTAGTGCCGTAAAGCTACGCTTCGAAACTACGTCAAACCGGGGGAAAAGTTTTCCCCGGTTTGACTAAGTACAGTAGAGGGAGTCGTCAATGCCGGAAGCCACTGTTTTACTAATCGTAGCGACGATTGTAAATGCTTTAGTCCTATCGTCCATGTATATTTTACTGGCCTTGGGGTTTACTTTTCTTTTCAACATCATGGGTATTTTAAATTTTGCCCACGGTGTCATTTACATGATTGGAGCATATATTTGTTTTTACATGGCAACGGTAGTCGGGATGAATCAGTGGCTTGCCATGATGGTCTCCGTTATAGCAGTGGGTCTGTTCGGGATACTCCTGGAGCGGTTTATTTTTCGGCCGTTTTTTGGAAATATAAACTCAATTATCGTTGTATGTATCGGGCTGATTACAGTTCTGGTAAACGGGATTTCTTTATCGCAGCCCTACAATGTCCAGGTCACGCCGGCCTTTGTGCAAGGTATCTTAAAGGTGGGGATTATTTCGCTAAGCTGGCAACGAATAGTTTTCTTTTTAATCGGCGTAAGTCTTTTAATTTTAGTACTTTTATTTATAAATAAAACGAAACAGGGCCTGCAAATGCGGGCTGTTGCCCAGGACCTGGAAGGCGCAATCTTACAGGGGATTAATGTCCACTTTGTGTCCGCGCT
>PMBW01000025.1:0-1308 GCA_003153075.1 Dehalococcoidia bacterium
TCGACAAACTGCGAAAATGCTCTGCCCGCGAAACGGCTGTTTTGAGTGCAGGCGAAGGCCTCGTAACCTTCCGGCAGTGAATCAATATCCATCTGCACTACATGCAGACCGGCGCGCACTCCTTCAAAATGGAACATGCCGCGTTTATCGCTGATTACGAACGTGCCGTCCTCCAGATAGATTCGCACGCCCTCAACGCCGTCCGGTCCTTCGCCGGTTTTATTGCTGCACTCGCCGGTGGAGACGCGTCCCATCAGGATTGATTTTGTCCTCATAAAATCGTCGATGATTCTTACGGTAACTTGAGCCGTGTTTGATTTTCCTCCGGTAGTGGCGCTGGCAGTGGCGTTGTTTATCGCATCGCCTATCTGCGTTCCGGCAGTAACTTCGACAACATAATCTATCGTGACGGAGGCGCCTGCCGCCAGATTGCCGATATCGAATGTAATAATTCGGCCGTCGGCTGAAATAATCGGATCAATAGCTGATTTGCCGTTTAATTTTGCCGACACTTTGCGGTATCTGAAACCAGTCGGCATTATATCAGCGACCGTGACGCCGCCGGCAGCAACCGACTTGCCGGTGTTTTTGACAGTCAGACGGTAAGAGATAAAATCACCGTGTCCCGCCAATTCTTTGTTGGCAGTTTTCTGAATCAAGAGAGAAGCCGGAGCCGGATCAAGAGGAATATCTATGCGCATGGCAGGACCGGGATTGAGGACGAACATTTCTCCACGGGAGCCTGTGACTATTGCGAACGGAGCGCCGGGCAATTTCTGAATGGCAGATGTCGCCACCGTGCTGGGATAACCGTATCCGGGCGGCGGTGTTATCAGGTATTTATAACTGCCGGGTAAAACAAAGGGGAAACGAAACTCTCCTTTCGGGAATGAATACACGTTTCCGCCGCTGTCAGAGACAGACCCGCCGCTTGTTATGGTAGATGGAAAAGTGCTGACGCCATCGTCGCCATACACAGTCGCCGGCAGACCGGAGGCGGTGTTGATCAAAGTAACGGTAGCGCCGTCTATCGGAAGACCGGTGCTGCTGTCAAACACTTTGCCGTAAGGATCAACTAAAACTGCCGCAGCTGAAGTATCGCTGCCGTCGGCAATATCGACATAGCTGAAATTTAGAGTGTCCCCTTCCTTGACGGAAATTACACCATTGTATGGAGTTACCGATACTTTGGATGTAAACACATATCCTGTAAAAACTCCCGTGTTGGGACCGGTTTCAGTTAATTTCAGGATTTCAATATCTCCATTGTTCGGATTTTTTACTGTAACAATGACCGTTTCGATAAGT
>PMBW01000025.1:1370-4307 GCA_003153075.1 Dehalococcoidia bacterium
GTAAGCGCAGGCGCATATGTAAAAACTTCTATAGTAGATGGCGTCCGGACAACGCCCGTTACTGAAACCGAGGTCTTGACCGGGCTGGAATTATAAGCAAAATATAATTGCGCATTATTGACTATTTTGTCTCCCTGAACGATGGGATAAACAACAGCGGGCGTGAAAATGACCGAAAGCAAAATCATCATCACTGCCGCTGTCGTAAATCCGGGTGAATAAAGCAAATTCTGGCCGGAATAAAACAAAGATATCCCTGTCGCGCTCCGGGTAAAGAGCGGCCGGAGGGGTTTCCCGGTCGCATGACCGGAAAACCCCTTCTTTATCTTATTATAAATCCAGCCCAAAATCATAGCTTAAGCTCTGATCTTAATTAATAATTATTTAACCGTAATCCGATACACAACATGAACAGTGTTACCGGCCGTAATTGTTCCACCGGCAGCAGGCAGAGTGGGCGGAGTAACCCCTCCGACATTGACCGTTATCGTCGGAGAAACCCATTTGCCGGCATCATCGATGGGGGCATCTGTCAGAGGATGCGCAGCATTGCTTTCGTCGTAATAGATTATTGACCCTGCATTATAATTAGCGTAAATCACCGGCAAACCGTCGGTGACAGTGCAGGACGAAATGGGTCCCGATCCACTATTGGTGACAACTATCAGATATTCTAGAACCTCGGCCGTTTTGCTCGTGACACCTGTCCTGTAATAGGTGAAACCACCAAAGGCTAAAGACGTACCGCCAACGATAGGGGTAGTCACGTTGCGGACGTACTTGGTAAAGCCCGCCAGACCGCTGGTATAGGTGTCGGTGACATCGGCGGAAGTAGCTGTCTTTGATGCATCTGTAGTCGAGGTAGCGGTCAAATGCTTGGTAATTACGATGCTCGTACCGCTTGCGACTATCGTACCGGACTTGACCAATACAGTCACGATCATCTGTTCACGTACCAGATCACCGGCAGAAGGCGCTCCAGGCAAAGCAGTTTTTAGGGTAATTGTTGCAATTCCCGATCCGCCGGGATCAACTACAGTATTTACCTGCACGGCGGCGTTGGCACCAATGACCAACCAGTCGTTGGCCTGGATTTGGTTTACTACGGCGTCCGCAGTACCGTCGGAAGGGACATAAATAGTAGTTGTCGTGTTGATATGGGTTGCGTCAGCAACAACAACCGAAGCTCCCAGAGTAACCGGGCTCGCTGGAGAGGTGAGAGACACGGAACCAGTGTTGGAGTTGTTAGTCTGACTGACGATAGCCGGTGTGAGCGAATAGGTGTCGGGACCGTTGGCCTGAGCCACAACAGTAAAGGTGTTGTTCAACTGGGTGTCAACCCCGGTGTACGGAGTCGATTGATCCGGCCCTTTGGTGATGGTTGGCGCAACCTGAACCAGAGTCACCGTGACGGTAACACTGGAGTCGGCGGTCTGGGTAGCAGTTCCATCGAAGTAGGAAAGATGCGCCGCGTTGGTTATCTGCGTATTGGACGCCATATTGGCCTGCGCGGAAATCGGCAGGACAAAGGCCAGCAATGCCAGCAGCACAAAACTGCCGGCAAGCCCCTTGAGCGCTGCCTTTCTGATGTTAATAAATGTTTTTTTCATTTTCATTTCTCCTTTAATAAATTTGTTTATTGTTAAATTAGATTCCGACTGCATCTAAATCAAATCGCTATCTCTAATATGAATTCTCATAAACATTACCTGCCTCCTTTTCTTTCCATGTATTTTTTTGTTTATTTCGAAAAATATTTACTGTCATTTCACTCGTACCTGAAAGCCCACCTGGCCGCTGCCTTGTGCGGGAATTGAACCGAATGTCCAGCGGATATTCGTGTACTGCTCGGGAGACGCGACCTTTTTTTCCATCTTGCCATCGGGTAGTTTGACTTCATACGTTAGCAAAGACGGTTTTTTGAACGTCTTGCCGCCGTCAATGGAAAAGATTATTTCCGCATCCTTGCCGAAGGCGCTGCCTAAAATATAAACAGTTCCCTTGGGTATCGGATCGTCCAGAACAGCGTTGGTTGCCACACCGTCGCCGGAATTGACGTAATTAAGTGTGTAGAAAATCTCGTCACCGGAATCGACTTTGGTTACGGGAACCCGTTTGATTTCCTTGTTAACAGTTACTTCTTTTTCCGCTTTCATGCTGACGGAAACCAGCGACTTGGCAAATACCTGTGCCGATACCAGCAGCAAAACAAGCACTACAAACAATGGAATAAATTTTTTCATGACATCCTCCTTTTTTGCTTTTATAAAAGTTCTTTTATTAATTAGTAGATATAACCTCCTACTTTACGCGCACCTGATAATTGATGGTAAAGTTCGCCCCACTGGCGTTCATCGTACCGGTCATGGGAATGCTAAAATTGGTAACATTGCCGTCGTACCCGGCCGGCGCCCCTCCTCCGCCTGAAACAGGCGTATAGACCCACGTGGTACCGCCGTCATTGGAATAGACCGGCGTGCCCAGAGTAAGCCCTGAAGTGGGCGAGCCGTTCGTGAACTGGAAAGCGATCCCCGCACCATAGGAATTAACTCCCCACCATGCATAGGGACTCAAGGTGTCGCTTATGACTACTACAGTCGCAGTTCCGACGCCGGTATTGGTAACCAATGCCGAATAGGTTATGACATCTCCCGGCGCTGCCGATAACCTGTTCGCCGATTTGAGGATGGAAACGACCGCCGGCGTTACCACCGTAACGTTTCCTGAAAATTCGGATGTATTGCCCGCGAGTGTTGCCGTGGCTGTCAGTACGCTGCCGACGGCCACTCCTCCCGGTGTCGGTATGGTAAACTGGAAACGGTTGGTGGTGTCCGTACCCTGGGCTATGCCGTTGATTGCGCCGGGACCGTAGGTGGATGATGTCGCGTCGGTATCGGCGCCGGAACCTTCGGTCAGCGTGGTCAGATAGGTTTTACC
>PMBW01000161.1 GCA_003153075.1 Dehalococcoidia bacterium
GTCAGTTTTCTATTTTTCGCAACCCACAACAAGTATGAATTCAAAGTCGGGCGGCTGCCCGGCGGCGTCTCGAACTCCATCTCGCGGAACAACTGGCTGGCGCTCAGCGTTTTCTTGAATTGCGTCGAACTGAATGTCGCCCATGTTTCACGGGGCATGGTATGCGCCGTCATCGTGATCATCCCGCCTACGGCATACATCTCTTTACTGCGGCAGAAGTCCTTTGCGACATCGATGATCAGACTCAGGAACTTGTGCCATTCATAGCGCGGTTGGGCGCTTCTGAAAATTATCAGGTTGTGTTCGCGGCAGGCGTAAAATGTGCTCTGCGGAAATTGCACGATATCGTTTTCGATCGTAACTCCGCCCAGCGGAAAGAATTCCACCGGATCGATGGTGCAAAAAGGCTGCGCATCGAGATTTTTTATCAGGTAATCCGTGACTTTCATGCCGAGCTGTGCAGTATCTGCCTCCCAGCCGACGACCAGGGTCGGTTTCCGCAGCTTCGGTTGAGCGGTAATATTCAGGAGTTCTGTCATACTCCTTTGTCCTTGTTATTAAAGAATTCATCGATGTGTTCTTTGAACCACTGTTCGTCTTCTTCGCTGATCGATTCCTGTTTTGCCGGGGAAACGAATTTGCGCTGTTCCAGCCGTTCTCTGATTTCCGGNNGTGTCCAGCACCGCCTGCGATGCCTTGGGATATGGGAACGGCATCCTTGACAGGTAGTCCGGGATCTCCCCCATCAGGCAGATGCCGTTGATACCCCGGCTCTTCGCCGCGCCGATGAGCAGACCATTCAGGCCCGTGATGCTCCCCTGGTTACCCCGGCCTTCCAGTTCACTCATCAGGATCGTATTATCAAATTTCCGCAAATCGGATAAAAGTTCCTTTTTATTGGCCACCGCCCAGACCCGGGGCTCCAGTGTGTGGTGGGAAAGGGCAATTGCCGCGCCGGAGGTATAAATACGGCGGCAGGAGAATTTCTGCGCCACGTCCAGCACCAGGTTTGCCATCTCGAAAGCTCGCTTCCCCTCGGCATAGGCGCTCTCCCGTGTGGCCGGTTGCTCCTCCCCGATGAAGAAAAGCAGGTCGCGCGTCGCCAGCCGTTTGAAATAAAACTTGCTGCCGGGGAACCCCATATCGGTGATAATGCCGCTTTTGATGGTCACTTTGTTCGGGTAGAAGAAATCCCACGGTTCTATTTCCCCGAGTTCTTCTGCCTGCACTGCCTGCCGGAGTGTTTCTACCGTAATTATCCCGACGTTACCGATCCCGGGCCAGCCGACGATCATATCAGGGTTCTTCAAAGCTGGTTCATGACGAAGGACAAAACCCAAGTTCCACCTCTTCTGAGACTGCCATATTAATAATATTATCCCGAAATTCATATGGAGGACAAGTTCGAAGTGGAAAATAGGGCTATCTGGTATCTGGCGGTTGTTTTATCTTTGCCGATATTCATCCAATTTTAATTTATAGATCGCCTTCGACTGGTATACTTAAACCATTAACGAATAAATCAGCAGTTTACGCCTATTATTCCAGATATGCCAAAAACCGTATGGAACGTTTTCAAACCGGACCGCATCTTATTTTATAGGCAGCCAGAAAAAAGGAGCGCTCCTCGTGATTGAATCGGAAGAAGCGGACTTGATCCGCCGTTGTCAGGCCCGGGATAAAGAGGCCTTTCGCTTACTGGTAGAAAAATATCGGAACGTCATCTTCGGCACAGCATATCTGATGACCAGGGACCGCGGTTTGGCCGAAGACGCTGTGCAGGAAACACTGATCCGAATGTGGAAACACCTGCCTTCATTGCGGCAGGGTGTCAGCCTTAAAGCATGGCTTGTCCGCATTGTCGTCAATGAGGTGAATGGTCAGCGCCGCAAGAAACACGTGCCGACCATCCCGCTGGAGTACGCGCCGGAAATCGCCGACGGTGCTGAAGACGCGCCTTCCGCCATGATCCGGGATGAAGAACGGCAAAATGTTCGGCAGGCGCTGGAGATATTGCCGTCCGAGGTCAGAGAAACCGTGATTTTGCGGTATTTCTCCGAACTCTCCGTGCCGGAGATCGCCGCCGTCATGAAAAAGCCGGAAGGCACGATCAAATCACGCCTCAGCCGCGCGCTGGTTCGCCTGCAGGAAATCTTGAGAAAAGATGAAGTACTGGATACGAGGAGGTAATACAATGAACGAAGAAAAAATAGAACAACAACTCCGCGATCATTTTCAGGCGGAGATCATTGCAACAGAACCAACCACAGATTGGTGGGATAGAAAAATTTCCTTTGTCATCGGGCAAAATAAGCCATCGCGCCGTTACAGATTCCTGCCGCGGACGCGGCTGGCGTGGGTGCTTGTACCCATGCTTTTGCTGCTCATCAGCGGGACGGTTTATGCTGCCAGTCCCTTGCTGGGAGAAATTTTCGGGAAGTTCTTTGGACAAATCGAACAAACCGGATTAGTACAGGATATGGATATGAGCCAGACGATTACCGGCGTTACTGTCCGGCTGGAGAGAGCATATGCCGATTCAAACGTCGTGTTGATCGGGTATTCCGCCGGTTTGACTGACCGCCTCAATATTCCGGGAATCGCAACGCTTACAACCGCAGACGGTCAAGTATTGGACGGAATGATGGGTATGGGTGAAGTAAATACAGGGAGCCTGAGCATTTTCAATAGCGCATCCTGTTTTTCTTTCGATGCTTCGAAAATAACGGGTTCACCGTCCGAACTTAGCCTGACATTGAAAATTGATTATGCTCGGCTTCAGGCTGATAATCCCGATGAAATCAATCAAAAGCCAATTGGTCCATTCATCTTTAATTTC
>PMBW01000050.1 GCA_003153075.1 Dehalococcoidia bacterium
GACCGGTACATTGTAGAGTTCCCCTAACCTATCCAGCATGGCAGTGCTGGTAATTGTTTTCACCAGCGGTCCGCGCTCCCTGCGGATTTCCAGTAAATACAGGGCCAGCAGCGCAAATACCTGCAATTGCGTCAGAAAATTGCCTTTTTCATCAATGATCCCTATACGGTCGGCGTCTCCGTCCGTAGCTAGCCCGACACTGGCTTTTTGTTCCGGCACCAGCGCTAAAATCTTTTGCAGATTCACAGCGATGGGTTCCGGATTAATTCCCGGGAAAGCCGGATTACGTTCGGCATTTATCTCGGTGACTTTGGTGGAGCCGCTGCTGAGCAGCGCTTTGAAATAGCCGGACCCCACACCGTACATCGAATCAACGATGATGTTCAGTCCGGCATTCTGTAGACTCTTGAGATCGATCAGTTTGGAGATGCTCTGAACGTAATAAGGGGTCAAATCCAGATATTCGACGGATTGGTCGTGCAGCGCCTGGGATAGAGGCATGGAATTTACCTTGCCGGTGTTAAATGCCCGGTCAATGTGTTTTTCCACTTCGAGGGAGGTTTCCGACGAAACACTGGCACCGGTTTCCTCTCGGAACTTAAACCCGTTCCACCTGGCGGGGTTGTGGCTGGCCGTGATGGCGATNNGTATACGCTCCGTTCGGCCAAGCCTTTTTCTTTCAGATAGTCGGCAGCCCCCTGCGCACAGAACCTGACGTTGGCAAAGGTGAAATCGTCCGCAATCACTGCTCTCCAGCCGTCGGTACCGAATTTTATGGGGTTATTCATTTCCAACCCTCCTGAAAGAATTTTCTCGGGATCTCCCTCCTTCTCAAGGAGGGATTGAAGGGAGATTGATAAAACAAAAACAATATTCCCATTTGAGGTTTTTTAGTTATTGGTAAAAGTAATAAAACCCTCACCCGCCGGTTTTTTCCATTCGATCGTGATTTGCAAATATTCAGACTGATTATGTGTCAGACTATACGGCACATATGGTTCCCCGATCTCCCATTCACTCTGGTCTCCGATCGGATGATAGCGGAGTGTTTGCGTGTGCGGCTTAAAGGCGTGGATAATCGCCGAGATTGGTTTTTTCCGTAGCGCAGGTTTATCCATCACCTCGTCCGCCGTCACAAACGGTGGTTTTTCCTGCAGAACAGACGGTTCAAATTTAACGTATATTTTTGCCGGCACGGGTTCCGGCACACGCCATTTCCGAATGTATAAAAGAAAATTTACCATGCCAGGGTTGCCATTTTGGTCTGTGGACTCTACTTCAGTCTCCCAGTATATTTTGTTTTTGGTTTCTTTGCTTATTTTTTGACCGTCATGTTCAGGCATATTTTCCCCTTAAATTGTAATCACTTTAAGATTAATCTAATAAATCCGCGATTTCAAGCAGTGATTTTACTTAAAAATCCGGTTTTACGTTATGCTCCCAAATACGGCTGTATCGGTCCAGCCAGCATGTTTGTATGCCCAGTTGTTTAGGAACAATGATATCCGACTTTGAGTCTCCGATGTGCAAAATATTTTCAGGCAGCACATTATAATGGCTGATAACTTTTTGGAAAAACGTAGGATTTAATTTGTATGCCCGCAGTTCTTCAGAGACAAAAATAGCATCGAAAGCATAGAATTGATTAATATTTTCCAGCATGGTCGTGTCCGCATCCGTGGAAAGGCAGACCGGGTACTTAGCTCCCACCGCGTTTAAAAACTGCTTCGCATCTGAAAATACATTTTCGACTGTATGGTAATGCATAATGATGTCGGCTGCTTGCCTCGGGTCATAGTCGATATCAGCTTCAGCAAACAATTCTTTGCCGACATCTTCTAAAATCGTGCGCACACTCTTAAACTGTTTTTCGTCGATTCCGGCCTCATCCCACCTGCGGGAGAGAATCTCATCTGCACGGTGCCAATACCTTCGGGCGATATCAGCAGGCAGATTCATGCGCATGAATTGCTGCCAGTGTGATTCAGTGGGCGGGTCAACATCTATCAGCGTCCTGAACAGATCCACGCTGACGATTTTAATGTTTTTAGCTTTTTGCATTTATTCCTAGTCCTTTTCCCGTTGAAAAACGGGTATTTTATCCCCTTTGCAAAGGGCCGTTAGGTCCCGGGGGTAGAACGGGAGAGAAACAGAGGGATTTTTTATTAAATCATCATTACTCAATATTTTTAATGATTCTGGCTACCACTCCTCACCAACAGTTTCGCTCCCTCCCACCCACTGTCTTCTTGAGTCCGCAGACGAAATACTTGCGCTTTTCAAGCGGAATGTACCCGACCTGATCGCGGATCCAATAAACTAATTACCACTTCACATTTAAGTTCTGTTGAATGTTAAAGGCAGGGTATCGTTTTCACCTTCTGACTTGGCGACTATGCAACGAACAGTCCATTATACTAAGGCGATGCACATCCTTGGATCCCCGCTTTCGCGGGGAAGACAATTGGGGTTATGATTCTGTAGTACAGTCAATAGAATAATAACGAGATCGCCACGTCCTTGCAATCCTCGCGATGGACCAGATATAATCACTAAACCTTCAACAAATAAAAAAGAGGGGGCTTTGCGCCCCCTCTTACTTAATGTAACTCCGCTGTTATTTCCCGAAGGCTGCTTTTTTCAAAGTGGCTGCCATATCGGTCTTTTCCCAGGGCAGGTCAATGTCTGTTCTGCCGAAGTGTCCGTAGGCCGCCGTTTTCTGGTAAATGGGACGGCGCAGGTCAAGGTATTTGATGATGGCTGCCGGCCGCAGGTCAAAATATTTCTCTATCAGCTTCAGAATTGCATCATTGGGAATCTTATTCGTGCCGAAGGTCTCCACAGAAACTGACAGGGGCATGGCTTTACCTATAACATAAGAAATCTGAATTTCCAGTCTGTCGGCTATTCCTGCTGCCACTAGATTCTTGGCGACGTATCTACCCATATAGGCCGCGCTGCGGTCCAC
>PMBW01000047.1 GCA_003153075.1 Dehalococcoidia bacterium
AGACGGAAAGATCGCCGTCACCGAGGAAATTACTACTGCGGGAGCGCCTGCCGCTATCCGGCTTTCCATTGACCGGGCAAATATTGCAGCAGACAGCCGGGATGTTGCGCATGTTACCGCCGCAGTAGTTGACGCCCAAGGAAGGGTTGGGCCCACAGCCGACAATGAAATTTCCTTCGAAATAAAAGGGGAAGCAAAACTCATTGGGTTGGACAGCGGTAACCCTGCCAGCCATGAAGATTTTAAGGGTACCAGCTGCCGAACCTTTCACGGTCTTTGTCTGGCAATCGTGCAATCAACCTGCAAAGCTGGAATAATTAAGGTAACGGCAACTTCAAAAGGACTTAAATCCGGAAGTGCGGTTATTTCCGCGAACTAAATCACCTTCAAAAACAAAGTTAAAAGGAGACGCGGTATGATGTCCGGCAGCAAAGTTGCGATCATCACAGGAGCCGGAACCGGCATCGGTAAAGCGACCGCGTTTGCCTTTTTAAACGACGGTTATTTCGTCGCTTTCGCCGGGCGCCGTGCAGAAGTCCTGGAAAACGCAATCGGGGAAGCGGGTGACAAAGCATCTCATGCTATCGCCGTGCCAACTGATATCAGTGATCCGGATGCAGTGCAAAAGTTATTTGCGCAGACCCGCCGCGCTTTTGGCCGGGTTGATGTGGTTTTTAATAACGCCGGTTTTGGCGCCTCCGGCGCTACCGAAGACCTCACTTTTGAGCAGTGGAAATCGGTTGTTTATGTTAATCTTACCGGCACCTTTTTGTGTATCCGCGAAGCATTCCGCGTCATGAAAAGTCAGAATCCGCGCGGGGGCCGTATTATCAATAACGGATCGGTTGCGGCCCATGTGCCCAGACCCAACTCCATCGCTTATACAGCCACCAAGCACGGCATTACCGGGTTAACAAAATCAGCTTCTCTTGACGGACGCAAATATGATATTGCCTGCTCCCAGATTGATATTGGCAATGCCTTGACCAGACCGCCGGAACAATCGGCCGGGAATCAACCCGCGGAACCGATGATGAACGTAGCCGATGTTGCCAATGCGGTATTATTTATGGCGAAATTGCCTCTTGACGCTAACGTCCAATTCATGACGATAATGGCCACCAAAATGCCTTATATCGGCCGCGGGTAACCCATCGGTAATTAGATTAGGCCGGGGAAAAATTAATGGCATGCATGGGGGGATAAATGGAAAAAAAACGGAAAAAAGTGAAAGCATCCTCTACTGCGAACAAGAAAGAAGAAATTCAGGAAGATGTTTGGATCCCGGCTGTATGCCATGCGCAATGTGTTGACCAGGGTTGTTTAATGAAAGTACACCGGGTTAATGGGGTGGCGGTCGGTATTGAACCGAATACAGATATAGAAAACTACGAAAAACTGGTCAGGAACAAGGGGAAATTATGTCCTAAACCATATGCTCTTCTGCAAAAAGTCTATAATCCCCATCGAATCAAAACACCTCTAAAAAGAACCAATCCCGAAAAAGGCGTCGGAATCGACCCCGAATGGGTAGAAATCAGCTGGGACGAAGCACTTGATACGATCGCCGAAAAACTGAAGAACATCCGGGGAGCAGACACGATTAAGCTGGCGGAAGCCCGCGGCACAGCCTCAATTCGCAACGAAGGCTGGTGGGCATTTCTGCGTTCTTTTGGGCCGACCCAGGTACTTTGGGGAGGGCGCTCTACCCACTGCCGGCAGGCGCAGCATGCCTTTGGCGACAGGATTCACGGCGGGTCGGCCTGTGTGCCTGACCTGGATTATTGCAATTACCTGGTGATCTTCGGCGCTAATCCCGCGGCCGCCGGCGGCGCCGCAGAAAATCCAACATTTGCCAAAGCCAGAGAGCGGGGCATGAAAATAATTGCTATCGATCCAGTGCTTTCTGCCACTGCCGCTAAAGCAGATGAGTGGCTGCCGATCAAACCGGGTACGGATTGTGCTTTCATGCTGGCGATGATCAACATAATATTGCACGAACTTAATATTTACGATGTGCCATTCCTCAAGGAAATGACGAATTCCCCTTATCTGGTTGGGCCGGATGGTTACTGGCTAAGAGACACGCTGACCGCCAAGCCGCAGGTTTGGGACAGTATAGACCAAAAAGCAAAAATTTATGATGCTACTGATATCAAAGATTTCGCGCTTGAAGGAGTTTTTGAGATCGAAGGCGCGCAGGGTAAGCCGGCATTCCAATTGCTTAAAGAGCAAATGAAACAGTATACACCGGAATGGGCGGCCGCAATTACCGAAATACCTGCGGATAAGATTCGGCGCATAACCAAAGAATTCGTAGAAGCTGCAAAGATTGGCAGTACCATTGTTATCGATGGTGAGCGTTTGCCGTTAAGGCCGGCCGCAACCCACGTCGGCCGCGGTATAACGGGTCAGGTTCATTCCTACCAGACGGTGCTGGCCGACCATATCCTGGCAATTTTAATCGGTGGGCTGGAAGTGCCCGGCGGACACATGGGGGGTGCGACCTTTGCCAAAGGCGTTCGCACAAAAGAAGGGTTTCTCTTCAAGGGGAACGGCATGAGCAGCGGTATTGAAACCGGTGAGGATGGGATGCAGGACACTCATCACCGTTCATTCCAATGGCCTCCTATCAGCTACAGCGGATGGGAAGTGTTGATTCCTTTTATGGATGATCACCCTTATCATAAACCTCCTTTTCTTAATCCGGCAGAAAGTCTTTACAGTATGGATCATTTGGATTGGGCAAACCTGGTCGATCCCCCCAAAGGGCTGCCGGTTCCTCCCTTGCCGGAAATGTGGATACGGCACCGATGCAATCCAATACTTGCGCTTGGTGAAGACAAATATGCAATAGAAGTTTTGAAGAAAATTCCTTTCACGGTGAGTATTTCTTACACCATGGACGAGGTCACGGACTTTNNCCAGCCGATAGTAGAGGCATTACCCAATATAATGAATATAAATGATGTTTTAACCGAACTGGCGGATAAAGCCGGTTTTTTGGACGATTTTAACAAACAGATGAATAAAGTAATCGGCTTCAGTGATAATGACCCGAACAGGCTTGTCCCCGGCAGGAAATATTCTTGGGAAGAAGTGGTTGATAGAAAGTGTAAATTTTATACTAACAGTATTCATGACCTTGAGTGGTTTAAGAAGAATCATATTCTTACTAAGCCGGTCAGCGTTGAGGAACAATATGACATCCATTATAGTATGAAGGCTAAACACTTAAGATATCCTGTTCCTTATATGGAAGTGGTGAAGCGGTCGGGAGACGAACTTAATCGTAATCTGATCGGAAAGGGCATTGATTGGTGGCCCACCGACGAATATACTGCGCTCCCTGTTTATTTCCCGCCGGTCCTGGAAGAGGCACCGCCTGAACATGATTTTTATGTTGTTAATTGCCGGGTTGCACCCACTTCCTGGGGCGCCAATGTCGGGCTTCCGTGGGTTAATGAAATTTCAGCCCAATTGAACGGCGTCGGCGACGCTTTGATGAATGCCAAAACAGGACAAAACAGAGGAATTAAAGATGGGGACGAAATTTGGATCGAATCAACCACCGGCAAGATAAAGCAAAAGGTAAAGTTGGCTCAGGGGATTCGGCCGGATTGCCTGTTAATATCCGGTCA
>PMBW01000008.1 GCA_003153075.1 Dehalococcoidia bacterium
TATATGGGCATTGTTACCCTCCTTTATTTTCCTTGATATATTTAGAATACAGCGGCGACATTTGCCGTAATCTTTCCACAATAGGCGGCAAGACTTCCAGAACGTAATCTACATCCTCTTTTGTGTTGCTGATGCCTAACCCGAACAGCAGTGAGCCTTGTGCTATTTCATGCAGCAGCCCCATTGCCAGGAGTACGTGCGAAACCTGCAGCGCACGGGATGTGCAAGCGGAACCGCTGGTCACGCCAACACCCTTCGCATTCAAGAGCATCAACATTNNGGCATGTCCTGGCAAACGGTTAGCAGGATGTCCGGTCACAATCACGTGGCTGATTTTTTCGGGCAGCATCTTGATCATATAATCACGCATTTTTGTCAAAGTACCAATTCTTGCCGTCATCTCCAAACGGGCTATTTCTGCTGCTTTCCCCATTCCCACAATACCGGCCACATTCTCAGTCCCGGCGCGCCGCCCGCCTTCCTGGCCGCCGCCGTGCAGGAGCGGGGTCACCCGCGTCCCTTTCTTGACATATAAAGCCGCTGCTCCCTTTGGGCCGTAAAACATGTTCGCTGCCAGGCTCAGCGAATCAACCCCCAGATCCTTCACATTGACCGGAATAACCCCCGAGGTCGCTACCGCGTCGGTGTGAAAAAGGACTCCCTTTTCTTTGGTAATTTTTGCGATTTCTTTTATCGGTTGGATCGTCCCGATTTCCCCGTTCGCCATCATTATTGAAACTAGTATTGTGTCAGAACGGATTGCTTTCCCCACTTCTTCCGGATTCACCGCTCCGTATTTATCCACAGGCACAATAGTGTATTCAAAACCCATTTTTTCCAGTGTTTTCGCCGAATTCATTACCGAAAAATGTTCAATCGCGGAAATAACAATGTGTTTGCCTTTCTTCATCTGCGCCATTGCCAGCCCTTTGACCGCCGTGTTGTTACTTTCTGTTCCGCAACTCGTGAAAATCACTTCTTCCGGGCTGGCGCCAATCAGTTCTGCCACCTGGTTCCGGGCCGTTTCCAGCGCCTCCCGCGGCGCATCCCCCCATTCGTGTAAACAAGATGGATTACCGAAATCTTCTGTCAGATAAGGTAACATCACTTGCCGTACCTCGGGCAGAATGGGCGTCGTAGCTGTATTATCCAGATAAACCTTTTTCATATGCGCACTCCCGCTTTGCTCGTTTTTGCCTTTCACGAGTAGTATAACAATTAATAGTCAATAAAACCAGAGCTTTACGGTTTCACCTCAACTGGTTTTTCAATCGCAGGTGTATTCTTCGCAATCCTGAAAATAACCAGCGATACTATAATAATAGCCAACCCGATAGCCAGCATAAATGCTCCGTCGGCCATAATGGACTCCGCCATGCCGAATGCCAGTACCGCCGTATAAATATTGGTCTGTAAATTCATCGCCTGTGCATAGGTTAATTCGGTTAAATTTGTCGGGTCAAACTGCTTGCCGCCAAGCAAAGCATTGTAGGTAGGTGCGATGCTCTGACGGTGTTTGGTCAGCAAGCTCGCGGCGTTTTGAGCGGAGGACAGGCTATCCACCACTTTACCGGCCGCCACATCCTCGGCAGAAAGCCCCAGCGTGACTTTTTCCGCACCTAAATAGGTTTTTATTTGTTCATACTTGGCAAAACCAACCCCAACGAATCCACCCCCAACTCCCAACCCTATAATCCCCAATAAAAGTACTGCCACTGCTGCCATTTTTATATTTTTCATACAGTCGCTCCTCCATCCAACATTCGATGTATTAGTAAGTTTATGCTTAACTGACCACCGGGAATATGATATATATCACAACGGTTAGAGTCGTTCACAACAGCGGTGTGAAACCGGGAGAATTTGGAATTTTTACCAAACTTCCATATAATGGAGAAGATATGAAAAAAGTCGTCGCTCTCGTCGGCATGGCCGGGTCAGGTAAATCGGAAGTCGCCCGNNTGGGATGGCCGGTTCCGGTAAGTCGGAAGTCGCCCGTGATTTTGAAAAAAACGGATATATCCGCGTTCGTTTTGGGGATGTTACCGATATCGAAGTGAAAAAACGCGGTTTGCCACTGAACGAAACTAACGAACGTACAGTGCGCGAGCAATTACGCCGGGAACACGGCATGGCAGCCTATGCCAAACTCAATCTGCCACGCATCGACGAAGCCTTGCAAAAATCTCACGTTATCGTAGACGGCCTATATTCCTGGGAAGAATTTATTCTGCTCAAAGACCACTACGGCGATAGATTATGTTTGGTGGGCGTCTTTTCTTCCCCCAAAACACGGTATGCCAGGTTGGCAGTGCGGGATACCCGTCCTTTAACTCACAAAGAAGCCGCCGACCGCGATAAATCAGAAATTGAAAACGTCAATAAAGGCGGCCCGATCGCCCTTGCCGATTTTATCATCAACAACGAAGCCACTATGAAAGAACTGCGGGAACAAACCGAACGGATTATTGAGAGGTTAGCATGACAAATAACTATGAACGGCCTACCGCTGATGAATATTTCCTGAAAATCGCCTCCGTCGTTGCAGAACGCAGCACCTGCCTGCGCCACCATATGGGAGCTGTTGCGGTTAAAGACAAGCATATCCTCACTACCGGCTACAACGGCGCCCCCGCCGGTGTTAAAGACTGTCTGGAACTGGGCTGCCTCCGCAATGAGAAAAATATCCCTTCCGGGCAGCGGACAGAAATTTGCCGCGCCATTCACGCCGAACAGAATGCCATCATTCAGGCCGCTGTCCACGGAGTCAAATTAGAAGGCTGCACTATTTATTGCACCCACACCCCTTGCGTTTTGTGCGCCAAAATGATGGTCAATGCCCGTGTTAAACGCGTCGTCATCTTCTCCAAATATGCTGACGACTCTTTTAAGGAGCTTTTCAAAGAAGCCGGCATTCAACTAGATGTTCTAGAAAAACCGGCTTCGACAATTTCATTCCTGGCATGAGCCGGTTTTTCCGCTCATAAGGAATAGTTCTTTGAAATATCAAAAGGCTATCGCCGTCTTGACCGGTTAATTGAAAAACCCTTCCCTGAGTGCTGAAGAAAAAGAAGCGGTAACCTCCGCCCTTGGGCTGCGCAGTTTGGGTGTTGCTGCTCAAAGCCGATTGAAAGCACAAAAAGCCAAACGGG
>PMBW01000176.1 GCA_003153075.1 Dehalococcoidia bacterium
GCTTTATCGCCGGAAAAACACTGTAGCCCGGTGAAACTAACATTTATATGAATGTTTTTTAAGTTCCTTTCGGGCTTATGCCTGTTTCTTGACAGTAGCAGCGGATTTTTTGTACGATTAAATTCTCTGTTTTAATAAATCAACCGGCTGCGTCCGCTAAGAAGGAACTAACTCTTTTGGAGTTAAACTACCACTTCAGCAAACCAGGCCTTTTTACGGACAAACCGGATGTAATTGTGGTCGAATAACCAAGTATGCGAGCGTAAACAGAAATATTTTCCAGGTGCCTGATACAAATAAGTCAACCTGAATCCATTTACTGATCCTTATCTTTCGCGCGGCAAACGGCACTTCGGTTATCAGGTATTTTATGCTAACATCGTAATACTAAAAGGGGTTGTATGTTTTATAGAGCACTGGAAGGCGTAAAGATAATTGAATTCGGTAACCTCATTTCTGCTCCGTTTTGTGCCAAAATCCTTGCTGACCTCGGCGCGGAAGTCATCAAGATCGAAAAACCCGTTCTCGGCGACGACAGCAGGAGNNCAGGCCGATATCTTCGTTGAAAACAACCCCCCGAAAGCAATGCGCAGGATGGGGCTTTCCTATAATTATATCAAGCAAATTAATCCCCGTCTGATCATGACATCAATCACGCCCTTCGGCCAAACCGGCCCCTATAAAGACTTTGAGGGCGGCGAACTTATTGCTACCCATATGGGCGGCGTAGGTAATATTTCCATGCGTGAAGCCGCTGTCGAAAAGGAGCCGATCAAGCTGCCCGCTCACCTTTTCAGTTTTCAGGCCGGATTAAGCGCTTCTGCGGCTACGCTTGGCGCGTTATTTCTTCAGAGCCTGACCGGCGAAGGGACGCAGCTCGATGTCTCCGAACAGGAAAGCGTTATCCAGAACCTGAATTCAGCGACTGCGCGTTTCTCCTACGCCGACCAGATTATGGCCCGGACTGACGCCGCCGGTCACGCGCCGTTTCATATCCTGCCCTGTAAAGACGGCTTCATCTGTGCCGCATTCGTTGAAGAAGCGGAGTGGCGCCGTTTCGTGGAGGTCATGGGGCACCCTGAATGGGCCGACAATGAATTGTTTATGAATTTCTCTACCCGCGCCAAATATTGGGACGCGCTCAAGCCTTTGATCTTAGAATGGACGATGCAATATTCCGTCGAAGAAATTTACCGGCGCAGCCAGGAAAAAGCGGTGCCGCTGGGCGCAGTCCGCACCGCCGACCAGGTTTTACAGGATAAACAAATGGCCGCGCGCGACTTTTTCGTGGAAGTTGACCATCCGGAGATTGGAAAACTGACATACCAGAGTATCCCTTACCGGTTTTCCGGAATAAAGCGGGAATCTCCGGTTGCTGCTTCGCTGCTAGGTCAATATAACGAGGAAATTTATTGCGGACGCCTCGGGTATACAAAGAACGATTTGGCCAAACTTAAAGAAGCCGGGATTATATAAATAACATTTATCGGAATCAAACTACTGCAAACTATCAGCTAATATAAGGCGGGAAATTAAAAAATGGGTACTTCTTATCTAAAAGGTGTCAGAGTTATTGCCTTTACCTGGGTTTGGGCCGGTCCCTGGGCGGGCGCTGTTTTGGCAGACATGGGCGCAGAGGTCATCAAAATTGAAACCAGACAAAGGCTTGATTCACAACGCGTTGTTAGAATAACCAGGGATGCCCAGCAGGACGTAAATCACGGACAATTCAATGTGACCAACCGCGGCGTGAAAAGCCTGACCCTCAATATGAAACATCCGGAAGGCCTGGAAATCATTAAAAACCTGATTAAAATGAGTGATGCCGTGATTACGAACTTTGCTCCGCGGGCTTTACCCGGCTGGGGTTTGAGTTATGACGTCCTGAAAGAAATCAAGCCAGATATTATCCTCGTCACGATGCCCGCTTTCGGCAGCACCGGTCCCGATAAAGACTATTTGTCGTATGGCTCGACAATTGAGGCTGTCGGCGGTTTAAGCGCATCATTCGGATATCCAGGTGAAAATCCGGTTATTTCAGGTCCGTATCCCAGCGACCCCATCGGCAGCATGTACGGCGTGGTTAGCTTGCTGGCGGCGCTGAATTACCGTAACAAAACCGGCCAGGGACAGCACGTCGATGTCGCACAGAACGAAGGTGTCACCACGCTCATTCCGGAAGTGATCATGGAATACGTCATGAACGGCAGGATCCGTCCCCGTATGGGAAACCTCGATGAAATCATGGCTCCGCATGCCTGTTATCCCTGCAAAGGTGAAGACAAATGGGTGGCCATTGCTGTCGGTACCGATGAGAAATGGCACGCCTTATGTAAAGTAATGGGAAACCCCGTTTGGACTACCGATGAAAAATTCTCCGACCAGTACAACCGCTGGCAAAACCAGGATGAACTTAATAAACTGATTGGCGCCTGGACCAAAGATTATACCAATTACGAAGTGATGCAAAAATTACAAAAGGTCGGCGTAGCTGCCGGGCCTTCGTTTAATATCCGGGAATTAATCAACGATCCGCACTCAAAAGCGCGTGGCGTCTTTATTGAGCAAAACCATCCCGCGGCCGGCAAGACGATCGTCTACCGCTCACCGTGGACCGAGGCTTTGACCGCGGACAGCCGTCCGGCGCCGTTACTCGGTCAGGACAATGAGTATGTATGTAAAGACCTGTTAGGCATGGACGATAAAAAGATTGCCGAATTAACTGAGAAAAAGGTGCTTTATTAACCGCATTTAAATATTACTCTGGGCAGAGAAGTTAAAAGAATTCGCTTGAGAAGGAGATAAAAATGGCGGAAAAGAAATTGAGTCCTATTGAACAGTGGTACGAAATCTGTAAAAAGAAAGGGCGTGTTTATACCAGCGAAGAGCACCGGGCGCGCGGGTTTGAATACATGAAACC
>PMBW01000197.1:0-9085 GCA_003153075.1 Dehalococcoidia bacterium
CTCAAGGTTTACTGGGGGCACTGCGGTCTGTACCGCACGCGCATCGCCGATCTGATGAAGATCCCCCACGTCAAAAAGATGGATGATCTCTATGATCTGGGCAAAGAAGTGGTAAAAAAGGGTTACTCCGCTTTAAAAACCAATATCATGTTCACCGGAGAACCTTCCGAAGCAGCTTTGAGGGACAATATCGAAGCAATGAAACAGATCGTCGCGGTTTTCCGGGAAGCGGTCGGGCCGAAAATTGATATTGCCGTCGATCTTAACGCCACGTTTAATAACAACGGTTTTATCAGCATGGGCAAGGCGCTGGAACAATATGATCTGATGTGGCTGGAAATCGATTCTCCTTCTCCCGACGCGCTTCGGCAATTAAAGGATTCGGTTAGAATACCCATTTGTTCGGGTGGTATTTTATGCACCGGACGCGCATTCAATCCCTTCCTGATGAAACGCTCNNATCAGCGGGTGCGGCTTCACCGAATCCCGCAGAATAGCGGCCCTCGCGGATGTCCATGAAATCCCGATTACGCCTTATAATGCCAACAGCCATCTTTCCACCTTCATGACCGCGCAACTGTGCGCCTCCGTGACCAATGTCAATATCATGGGCATGGACGTCGACGGGGCGCCATGGAAGGATGAGATCGTGACCGAAGTACCGGTGATCAAAGACGGTTTTCTGCAGCTTTCGCACAAGCCCGGAATCGGGTGTGAGCTGAACGAAAAAGAAATCGCCAAACATCCGTGGGACGGACACCGAGGATAAAAGCAGTCCGGGATTTTTAGTAAATTCAGAAAAGCCGGCGCTTTTTAAGAGCGCCGGCTTTTTAGTTATTACCAACTTTGACATAGATCGAGGCAAGTAATGCAATCTCTTGAGGCTGTCCGAAAACTCCTGGATTGCCGGGTCAAGCCCGACAATGACAAAAAACAACAATAGAGGTCATTCCCGACGCGGCGAGAGAACTAACCTTCTATTAACGTTTTCAATACGCCTTACAAACAAAATGGGCATCCGCCAAGGCGGATGCCCATTTATAATTACCAGGTTTTTCCTGTTTGAAAAACTTATACCAATCCGGGTGCGATATCTTCGATGGATTTCTGAGCGGGATATTTTACCTCGCCAGCAACCTTGGAAGGCAGGATGATGGTCGCGGTACCCTGTGTGACCTTGATCTTTCTCTCGTTTTCACCCCAATGCTCAACATCGACGCAATACTTGCCGTCTTCGATGTATTTCTTCGTGATCTTGCCGCGGTACCAGCAGGTATCGCCGTGCACAACAAAGCCGCGGAACTGGATGGAGTATTTCCAGAGGAAGCCGTCATCGCCCATCCAGTTGGTGAACAGGATGGAGACCAGACATTCTCTCTCGACACCAAGGTCGTAGTTACCCTGGACACCGACTGCTCTGCCGAGGTCATAATCGGCATGCGGGCCTAAAGTGGTGCGGGCGTTGATTCTGGGATCGTAAATACCGCCTCTGGTGGCGTTGAGCGGGAATCGAATGCCTTTCATCCCTTCTGCGGAATTCCAGGCGAAATAGCTCATGATCGTCCAGGGGCCGACCACGATATGGCCGAGGGAATCGCCCTCATTGACATCTTCCCAGTACCGGGGTTGATTTCCACGCATAACTTCTTTTTTCTTGTCTGCTTCGATTTGGGCGATTTCTTCATCGGTATATTTATAGGGTTTAATAAAGGCTTCATATTTGCCTTTGCTCTTGGTCGCTTCGTTGCTGGGAGAATGATGGACGTAGCTCTTGGCCAACGCCAGCACTTTTCCATTCTGGTTGCGGTACTGGGTCAAAGCGGTGGTGATCATCATCTGGCCGCTGAAATTACTCTTGACGATCTTGGCGTCAACCAGACCGATGCCCTGAAAATCCATTCTGTCGTTTTCAAATACGGGCAATAAATATTCCCAGGAGTTACCGCTGTTAAAACCGCGGGCGCCGGCGGTGTGGTAGCCTTTCAGCTTGCCTTCCATGACTTCTTCATGACCGCGGGGNNACATCAGTATAGCCAATGTCGCCGGCCGGTAAACCTTCCGATACCGTTGCTCTATTAAATCTGGCCTGGCCTCTGTGGGCAAGCACATTCGCAAGCCTTTCTTCCAAACTGGGTACTTTTAGTTCTTCCGCCATGTTGAATAATCCTCCTTGGTATTTTAGTTTTAAATATTGATATATTAATTAAGAACTACCAATTAATCACCGGACGGTCGTGCCTGTTTGCCCGTATGTATTCGTTATCGAAAATAGGGTTCTTTCAAGATGGCTTTTTACAGCCTCCAAAGCTAAATTTTACACCTCCGTTCTAACCAAAGTCAATTTTTTCAGAGAGTATGAAATTTCAGATTTGGCTGCTTTAAATTCCCGGTAAATAAATCAGGTATTTCGACCCAAAAGAGAACTTCATTTACGTAAGATTATCTGGACAGAAGCACATTAAAGGGCTTACACTAAATATAAGCCCATTTATTTTATTGACGCTAATAATCAAAATTATTCCGGTGTAATATTACTTATTATTTTCATATATTTATCCGGTCACCATTTTTACAGTCCGCCATAAAGAAAAGAGGGGAATATCATGAGTAAAAGATTGACTTCCGAAGAATTTGCGGTTGCCGACTCGATTGAAGCGGTCAGCGGCCTATACATAGAGAAAGGCTGGTCTGACGGCCTGCCGATAGTTCCACCCACGGAAGAAGCAGTGGAAAAAATGCTGACCGGCACTAACCGCGATCCCTCCGAAATAATCGCGACAATGCCGCCGAGTTTTGGCGATTGTACCGTCGAAAAAATCGCGATCAATGCCGTGATGGCCGGGTGCCTGCCCGAATACATGCCGGTACTCATAACCGCAACTGCGGCGTTATGCGACCCGCCGGTGCGTTTATACCGGATGCAGCCGACCACACACCCGGTGGCGCCTTTATTGATCATCAACGGCCCAATCATTAAAAAGCTGGACATTAACGGGAAATCCGGGGCATTCGGACCGGGCTGGCGGGCCAATGCCACTATCGGCAGAGCGGTCAGGCTGATGTTGATGAACCTCGGCGGGGCTTTACCGGCCAAGACCGATATGGCCTGCCAGGCACAGCCGAATAAGTACGTCTTTTGCATCGCCGAAAACGAAGAGGACAGTCCCTGGGAATCGCTAAGCGTCGAAAGAGGGTTCGCTGCCGCGACCAGCACAGTCAGTGTCGTCGGGTTGGAAAACCCCCACAATATTAACGATCACGATGCGCTGAACGGAATGGAAGTGCTATCCACAATTTGCGGCACAATGGCCACGCTGGGCAATAACAATGTCAGGGGGGCGCTCGGCGGCGACGGTGATGCCATGCTGGCACTGGGGCCGGAACACGCCGCCACGATTGCCAGCGCCGGATTCTCCAAGAAGGGCGTGCTGGATTATCTTTACGAACATGCCAGGGTTCCGCGCAAATCATTCTACGAGCGGGCCAGGATGAAGCACTATCCGGATATGCCGGAGGATTACATGGTGCCGCCGACGATTAAAAGAGAAGACCTGCACCTGATCGTGGTCGGCGGGCCCGGTAAGCATTCCTCTTACATGCCCGGCCACATGTCGCACCTCGTGACCAGAGCGATCGAATAGCTAAGAATCCGAATTATCAAAGAAGAACATCCCCTCCCTGAAATTGCTTCACTACGTTCGCAATGAAAATGGAAGTAAAAAGAATCCCCCGAACTCGTTCGGGGGATTCTTTTTTCAGGCGTTACTTATTGAAACACTAGCTCCAGGGTTGCTCCGCCGCGGCGTTCCGTCCGGAGATCCGGCCGAAAGCCAGACATTCTCCGATGTTGCCGCCGGAATTATACAGATAGCTGTGGATTGAACCCAGCTCACCGGCGCTGTATAACCGCGGTAACGGCTGTCCGTTGACCTGTACTATCTGGCTCCTGGCATTGCGCCGGGGTCCGCCCTGCGTATTAACAAAGTGCGGGGTAACTTCCATCGCGTAAAAAGGCGGGCCTTCGATCGGGGCTACCATCCTGGTTCTGCCGAAATCAGGGTCATTCCCTGCCGCGCTGTTCATATTCCACCGGTAAACCGTTTCCTGTAATACTTTCGGATCCAGTTTGATGATATTGGCCAGTTCGGCGATCGAATTGGCTTTCTTGATCCAACCTTTTGCCAATTCAACGCTGTTATCTTTGCTCCAGCTATAAACGTTCAACAACGGATTCCACCCGTGATAGCGGTGGCCGTCGTATAACCCGACGTTGAATATTGTCTGGTCGAATATCATATGCAGCGGACAGGGGGTTGGGGTTTGCGCCCAGCGTCCGTTGATCAGCGATTTGCCGTGCGTAACCCTATATTTTTCATCGGCAAATCTTCTGGCATCCGCGCCGACAACGATCACACCGCCGGGAAAGACAGCCCTGGCCTGGGGTTCCAGCGCCGGAATTTCCAGGATCGCGGGAAAATCAGGCACTTTCAACGAGCAATAGACCGGACCGGCGATGCAGCTCATGTGCCACAGATCGGCGCCCGCGGCCATTGCCATCTTGATGCCGTCTCCGGTGTTATACGGTGTGCCGAGGGGATAACAATATGGTAGATTGGTGCAGAAGTCCCTGACCATTTCCTGGTTATTTTCAAATCCGCCGCAGGTTAAAACCACAGCCCTGTTGGCTTTAATATTCATTTTACGCCCGCTGTGTTCGGCCTTAACGCCGTATATCTCTTTGGTGGCGGGATTCTGGATCAATTCTTTTACCGGGGTGGCGCAAAGGACCTTAATGCCTCTTTTATTAACGGCGCCTTTTAAGGTTTCCCATAAGCGGGAATAGCCGTTGCTGCCGTCTTCTGCTTTGATGTGATAATCATGGATACAATCGGCGCCAGGGAGTTCCGGGAATTCAGCCGGTTCTCTATTCTTATAAACCGTCTCCATAATGGTTGCGCCCAGGCTCTCAATAAAGGCGTTATTCTTGTTCATTTCCTCTGCCCAGGCCTGTACCATATCCTGCGGGACGGTGTATTCGCCGCACATCGCGTTGAAATAGGTAATTGATTTCTCGACCGGGAACGGGTTTAGCCAACCCTGTCCGGCGACCCGGGTATTGCCGCCTTCCTGTCCCAGGGGAGCTTTATCCAGGATCAATACTCTCGCTCCCGCATCGTGGGCGCTGATTGCCGCTACTGAACCGGCTCCGCCGTAACCAACCACGACGACGTCCGCTTCAAAATCCCACTTATCGGGAAGGTTACATCTTACTTCCATTTTAATTCCTCCGTCTCCAATTTTTTAGTAACCCTTTACAATAAACAAAAAAACAATTTGAATTATAGATTATAGCTTCGCTGTTTCAGGAATTTCCGAAAAATAAACGAGTAATCAAGAGCCGGTTTCCCGGCTTGAAAACGTCTTCAGTGCCCAAAGAATTTACGTAGCCGCGTATTCTACTTGATATGCTTTCTAGGTGCTTTAATTTTTCCAATACAGTTACCGCAAGCACCGGCGTTATTTGATATTAACATCCCTAATATATCATTCCGGCCTGATTTTTGCAAAAATCAGAATCAAAACATCTTTAATATTCGTATAGCAAATATCATAGGACAAGTCATAGCGAAAACAGTGTTTGAAAATGAAGGAAAAAGCGGATCGCCTTCAACGCGCACAGCCAGCAAAAAGCTCAGCGAGTATGTTAAAATTATAGCTAATATATTAAGGAGGAACGGTTTTGGAAGAATATACTGGATATATCATGCCGATCAAAGAATCGGTACATTCATTAAAACGGGAAGGCCATCCCGACCAGGACGATTTTCGGTTCATTCGCCCGTCCAGCGAAAAGGATCGAGTAGGGAAACACCCATCAAAACATTTTATGCTGACCCTGGACAAGATCAATCCCGGCGGCGGTGTCGAAGAGCATTATCATGAGTACAGTGAAGAGATGCCGATCTTCGACCATGTGTATTATGTAATCTCGGGGAAGATCCTGGCCAAGATCGGGAACGATGAAAGAGTTGTCGGCGCCGATAGCCTGATCTACTGCCCGTCAAATATTGCGCATTCTATCAAAAATGTCGGCAAGACCCGCGCCAAGGTACTGAGAATGAGCGGTTCCGCCGAAGGCAAGAAAATGGGCGGGCCGGTCTATTCAAAGAAACCGAGCGGCGAGCTGGGCGTCCGCGAATGGAAATTAGCAGACGACAAAGCCAAACCGGGCAAATAATTCCGGATGCAGGCTGCTCCAGGTAGTTCTTTTTACAGCGGTAAAAGCAAAGGAGCCTCCGGATTGCGGAGGCTCCTTTTTTTATTTTTGTATTTTGAATTTATTTGGGATTTAGATATTGGAACTTATCCTATTGCCCTCTATAAATCCCGTCCGGGTCGAGGATCCTCAGTATCATCAATTCCTCGTAAGTCGGCGGCGCAATTTCCGCCACTTTGGGGCTGACCTTCAATTCCCACCCACAATTTTCCTTAATGTTGCCGATCTTTTCATCCAGCGTCTTGAACTTTACACTCGGCATACACCCGGTCAATGAAAACTCGTCGTCATTACCCAGCTTTTCATACCTGCCCAGTGTGGACACCAGTGTCTTAACCTTCGCGCCGTAACTGGTGATGTACGATACCTTATCCAGGAAACGGGTTTTCGACTGGTTCATGACAGCCAGTGTTTCGCACGCCTGATAGGCGTCGGCGGCGCCCCCCGGCCCCGCTACCACGATCTTGCCGTTTTCGATGCCGGAGTTCATATTGCCGTGCTTATCGATCTGCCCGGCCCCGATGATCGCCATGCTCTGCTGGTTTTCACCGTTGATGATCAGATTATAAGACCAGAAATAATTCCCCCGCATTTTCACCGTATCCCAGTTCGGATAGCTGGTTAAATTCGGTTCACCGGGACGCGGCGAGAAATCAAACACGCCGTTTCCGACCATTAACGAAATATGACGGCCTTCGTTCTTGAATTGATAGTAGGCTAAAAATGCCACCAGCGCGCCGGGACCGACGCCGCACAGGATTACTTTGCGGTCGCGGTTAAGCACTGCCTCGCGGATGATACGGGAACCGGCTACGATCATCATTTCCCGTTCATTGAAATCCATGCTCGTGGAGACCTTATCCAGAATCAAAGGCAGGCGGAATTCATCCAGGTCCACCCGCGCCTCGTCTTTGATCGTCCGGATTTTTGCCATGCCGACCTTGCGCAGATAATCCTCATGCGTGGGACAATCCAGTATCCAGTTCTTTATCCAGGCGTTGAGCGCTTCCGGCTCATAGAGCGCCTTGCGGTGCTCTTCCACCATCTCCTCATCTTCAAAATAGCCCGGGAACTCTTTCAGGTCGCGCCACGGCGGGAAATAAGTCGGGTGCGCCCCCAGCGGCACGACGGAAACGGAAGCAACCCGGTAACCGGGGATTTTCACCAGTAACGGCGAATGTTCGCGGATATACTCTGTGGAGACCAGCTTTTCTACGGTTACGACCGCTTTATTTTTGCTGGCGAGGGCGCTGTACTCGTCGACAATGGAATCGCCCTGGCACAGGATCGTGTTGCCGTAACGGTCGGCGGCGTACCCGTGAATGATGGACAGGTCGGGATTTAGCGCTTTGATCACACCAATTTTCTTCCCGCTGCCAAAGGGATCATCGATGACCTTAAAAGAGTCTTTGTTATCTTCCGCAATGGTTGTCCCCATCATGGATTTCGTGGGTAGAAACCCCGAGCCCATCGCCCCGGCGAACAGTCTTTGACTGATCCCGCCGAGCGACCAGATCTCGTTGGGCACATCGTGTTCCAATGTCCCCGGTTTGCCTCTACCCTGCCCCTTCCGTCCGCCTTTAGCGCCGGTACCGCCGATCGTGTTCTTGACCAGCCCGCACTGGATCATGTCCATGCCTAATATCGGCGGAGCGATCAAGGTAAATTCCGGTTTTGTCCCCCAGAATTGCCGGATGATCTCGCGCGTCGCTGCGCTGCCGAAGGGGGAAATATGCAGCAGCATCCCCGGCTTTACGTTTTTACGGATAGCCTCTTCCAGGCCGATTACTTTGTCTTCACCTTCATTCTCTTCCAGCCGGAAGGTGTTTTCGGCGAAATCTCTCAATCTCTTGTCTACGATGTCACACACTCCTTTTTACTGCCGCAAGCAATTGTATGGTTCAGATATTCCGTTCGATGCCGATGATTTATGTTCGATTAAACCTATTCTACCCGCATTTCCTGACAATAATCAATAACGATCACATTAAATTCTAATATCTAAATACGAAGCTTTAAACAAATCCAAAGCGATAAATGGCTAATGTAATAATATCGATTTCTTGATTATTGATTGTTGATACTTGAGCCTTGCTTATCAAACAAAAAACAGGGCGGACTTTGCGTTAACGCTGTCCACCCTGTTCACATTGATAACCTGAAAATGAATCCTTAAACTAACTTCCTTTCGTCTTCTCTAGTAGCCTTGGAAATCAGTTCGACGGTGGCATAACCTTTGGCCGTCAGTGCCACACCGCTCTGGTTTTCGCCCCAGATCTGCAGGTCAACCAGGTGCCGTCCGTTCTCTTCGTACTTTTTGGCTACTTTACCCTTACAATACATCGTATCGCCGTAGATCCAGGGTAAGCACAGCTCGACACCGAATTTGACCAGGAAACCGTCATCTCCCATCCAGTTAGTGACCAGATTGCTTAAGATAGAAACCCGCTGCAAGCCGTTCTCATGGGCAAATGGAAAGCCCATACTCTTGGCGACTTTGTCATCCAGCAGCTGGTTCTCCCAACCTTCCCAGATGTTGCTGGCCGGGTCTTTGAAGGCGCACAGGGGATGTCGTTCCAGATAACGCATAAACCGCCGGTAGGATTTGACCGGACTGGTATTTTGAATGAACAGTTTAACATCCTCGCTGGACAGCGGCCCGCGGACGATCGGGTTCATCAGTTCGCCTTCCTGCGTATCTTCCCAGTAACGGATGATCGCGCCCTGCCATTTTTCGGCATCCACGCCGTCCTCGAGGGCGATCAGTTCTTCACGGGTGTAATGATGTTTCTGAATTTCGGCATATTT
>PMBW01000197.1:9167-14025 GCA_003153075.1 Dehalococcoidia bacterium
ACGACCGTATCGTCAATGGCATACAGCCACATTGGGGGCGCGATCAGACCGCCGTAACGGCTGAGACGTCCGTGATAATCATCCATATATAAAGGATTCCGGTCGCCGATGCTGCGCGCCCAGTTCATGATCGAGCCGCGGGTAGCTTCGGTAAAACTCGGATAACGGCGTAAAGGCACACCAATCAATTTTCGGGCTTCCGCAATCGCGCTGTCGGTAAGCCCGGGATAATCAACAGTAAGGTTCATCACCATATTAATCTCTCTCCTTTTTCAATCTACCGCTAATCTAGAGGTTCGCCAGTGAGGGCAGGATTACTACGGCACGACTGACCGCGTTTTTCTCGCCGTCCTGGTTTGCCAGGAAGGTTTCAACCTCGACAAAATGGTCATTGCCTTCAACCCATTTCTTCGTTACTTTGCCGTTGCCCCAGACTACATCCGCCACCAGACGGGGTCTGCGCAAAGTTACCCAGCATTTCTGGAGAAAGGCGTCATCACCCATCCAGTCAGCCACGTATCTAGCCATGATCGAGTTACGCGTCGGGCCGCCGTCATATCTGCCGGGCATACCGATCTGGCGCGCCAGGTATTCTTCATAATGGCCGCGGTGCGGATGGTCCTGCGCTCCGGTAACCGGATCAACGTAGGTATCGGCAGGGTGTTCACGGCGCCGTAAAAGCGTGTAGACAAAGGAACCGCCGTTATCATAACTGGCAGGCTTTCCGCCGATAAAAGCGGTATCTACATTACGCAGAGGGCCGACGACGATGGGTTCCATCGCCTGGCCTTCTTTAGTATCTTCCCAGTACCGGGGAGTGCAGCCGCGGACTCTTTCCGCCGCGCTGTCAGTCATGAATTTGTCTAATTCCGCATCGGTCCAGTTGTGCAAACGCGGTTCGTAACTGAGGCCGCCTTTACCGCCGCTGGCGCGCGGGATACGCATGACATGAAACCAGCAATCGCAAACCAGTTCGCCGCGCTGATTCCATATCTGCCGTTTAGTAATCTGTTCGATCATCCGGGGAGCGGTTTTTCCATGGTGCTCGATGGCGTCAATCGGTTTGGAACGGCTGACCAGCACGTCCCCCAATTTAACCACCTGGTACCAGAACCAATCTTCACCGACCTGGTATCCGTGAACACCGCGCAAACCGGTATCGATAATGGCGTTTCCGATCTGACCTACCAGCGGCGGCGGAGCAATGATGCCTCCCCATTTTGATTTTCTGGCGTAGTTTTCATCAAGGTAGAGCGGATTCATGCAATCATTCATGTTGCAATAGTTCCGGATCAAATCTTTCGTAACCTCAACTGTTGCCCGTCCGACCCTCAAGTCCACACCAATAAGCTTTTTCGCTTCATTAATGCTTTCGTCAGTCAGTCCCGGAGACTGGGTTTCCACCTGGTATGCCTGGTTCTTAAACTCCACAACATTCTTTTTCTCAGCCATGCGTCGAACCTCCTCGTGATATATTATCTCTCATGGGAATAGTCATGTTGATTGGCGTTAATTCACAACGATAGAGAAATCCCGCTGGAAATCAAGGAAAATAATGCTTCTAAAATATAGTACAAAAATTCAGTTCTGTTAGCCCTAATGGTACAAAAATCAGCTGTAAATGTCAACTTAACGCTCAGTTTTCAGGCCTGATCCGGGCGCCGATTTCAGGAACAACAGCTTGTTTTATTCATAACGTATGAACAAGCTCTGCCAAGTAAAATGGTCCAAACGAACATGGAAAACAAATAATAAAAAAATAGTTAATGTACCAAGTACCCGAGCCTCCGATGTATATAATAAAACAAGAAGGAGCGCTTTCGCACTCCTTCTCCCGGGGCTTCTACAAGAAAAGCATCAAATCTGCGTTTAACTACAAGTTTTAGCGAATTACTATTTCGTCGCCGTCCCACTCGTACCGCGCATTCAGACCGGCGGCTTTGGTGATCCTGTCCATGAAATCGAACACTTCTTGTCCCTTAGCGTCATGCTGGATGATCTGCGGCTTCTGTTCATCATTGATAACACAAGGCAGGAAACTTGACCGGACAATTTTCTTATCTTCGACAACGCACTTGGCGATCATCGTAATATTTCTGGCGGGGTCGTTCCGCAAGATATAGGTGGACATATTAGGACCGGCCAGAGAACGGTACTCTTTGCGCTGCTCCTCTGACAACCCTGCGCCCACTGAAACGAATTGCCCCAAGCCGTGATAAATGGTTTTCCCCTTGTAAATTTCGATGCCTTTGAGCATGTGCGCATGACATCCCTGCACCTGATCCGCTCCCGCATCGATCGCTGCGTACGATACCTGCTGGTCGTACATGGCGATGATTTCCGGATTACCCAGAATACCTTTGTGGAAACTGACAGTAAGCACATCACACAACGGTCTCAGTTTCTGGATATCGTCGGTCATCATTTTCANNGGTTTAAACTTATGCGCCCATTCGCCTATCGGGCCGACGCAATTGTAGTTCAGAAAACCAAATTTTGTGCCGCCGCGTTCGATGATGGCCGGGGTCCGGGCTTCATCGATGTTCATACCGGCGCCGGTGACGGCAATACCGAATTTTTTCAACCCGTTGATCGTATCCTCAAGGCCAATAGCGCCCCCGTCAAACGCATGGTTACCGGCCAGGTTAACCACATTAAACCCGGCTTGGGCGAAAACTTCAGCATTACTGGCCGGCCCGCCCGGAGACGGAAAGAACTCCACAAACGTCCGGACACCTCTATCGGTCAGCATCACCTCTCCCATCCCCAGCACCACATCGCTCTTTTTGAATGTCGGTGCGACCAGAGAAAGGTAAGGCAACGCATTCGGCTTCTCAAGGATCACATCTCCGACTGCCAGCATTGTTAACGATTTTTTACTCATATATATCCTCCGCCCTAAATTTGGGATTTGTTATTTATCATTTTGAATTTATTTCGTATTTCGATATTCGTATCTAGTATTTACTTTTTTAGTGCCCCATGGATTTCTTCAGCTTCTGATCGATCCAGAACCGCGACGCGTAGAAAGATAAACTCTGTGGGCTGCGGTCGGTTGAGCCGAACTGACCGGTGTAACCTTTCAACCAGGGCTGGGCAAGGGAATATTTGACCGGGTTCATCAAAGATATGGCGAAATGCTGCCGGGCTACGTACTCGTTGGCCTCGATCAATATTTTCTTTACTTCATCTTCGGTGGTGGCTTTGATCGCCCGCGGATAAAAGCTGTCCATCACCGGGTCGCTGACCCGCAGTTGCGGCGTGCCTGACGAATTTGTGCAGAAACGTGTCAACTGCCGCAGCGGTTCGTGCCCGGTGCCGAGCGACCCACCGGAGCGGGCAGCAAGCTGGTCGTGTTTCTGTTCTGTCTGAATGAAAGCGACGAGAGCAGCAGATTCCATCGGACGGATTTCCATATCGATACCGACCTGTGCCAGATACCCTTTGGCAATCTTGATTAATTCCAGATCGGCGGCAATATCCGCCACGATATTGGTTTTGAAACCATCAGGATAACCGGCCTCGGACAATAACTGTTTAGCTTTGGTTGGATTATACGCGTATTCTTCCTGCAAGTCTTTCGGCCACTTTTCAAACGGCCAAGCCCAGCCTTTCATGTAGCGCGAAGTAATGGAAGAAGGGTAAGGCTCAACTGCGCCGCCGTAGTAAGTCCTGGCGATGGTTGGCAGGTCGAGCGCCATCTGCATTGCTTTGCGCACCCTGATGTCGTTAAACGGTTTCACATCGTTTCTGGGGTCCAGCGTTGTCGTGGAATCAGGATGGGCGGCCATTATCAGTTCCGGGTTAATTTTCTTCATTTGCGCCGCTTGCGCCGCGGAAATATGGTTGATGACATCAACCTTGCCTGCACGCAGCATCTCCAATGCGGTCGCTTCGTCCGGGATCACGAGCACGTTGAGGGCATCGACGTACGGCAGCTGGTTTTGCGGATGGCGTTCATCATGTCCCCAGTATTTCGGGTTCCGCACCATTTTTGCCGAACTGCCGGAAATAAATTCTTTCAGGATAAAGGGGCCGGTGCCGAGAGCATGATGCCAGTCGTCAAGGTTACCACATTTCTCAATCGACTCACGCGCCTCGATGGCAGCGGTAGGACTGTGAACGGTCACGACGGTTTCCGAAATAAACTCCGGATTCGGTGTTTTCCACTTCAGCACGACGGTATATTTGTCGGTAGCGGTAACAGATAACAGGTCTTTATAAGCGCTAACATTGCCGTGATACGGGGCGGGTTTGGTAAAACCACTGCCCAGGCCGTAAAGCCTGTGATAGTGATACTCGATATCTTTAGCAGTTAATTCGCGCCCGTTAACCGGCGGAATGTCCTGCCAGTGAATTCCCTTGCGCATATGGATCACCAGCGTACCGGGATCGGTAAACTCCCAGCTTTCCGCCAGTAAGCCTTTCAGAAACTGCTTGGGCGGCACCCCTTTGAAATCGTAAATTGCCGGGTCCAATGTCCAATCCTCTGCAAACAGCCTTTCCATCCACCCCGAATAGATCTGGGTGATATGGTCGCTGTGATAAGGATCTAGATTTGACGGGTTGGTCGTGCTGCGGATAGTCATCTCGCCGCCGTATTGCGGCTCACCAAATGCGTCCCACCATTCTTTCTTCTTCAAAATACCTCCCTTTTTATGAAAAGGCGCTTTCCCCCGGTCTGAAAGATGGGGTCATTCATCCCTTTTCAAACTTGTCGTTAATGTTACTAATAATATGACTGTGCGTATTTGATTGTCAACTAATAGCAATACATCAATATCCATTGTGAAATAGTTATGTTGTGAAATAGTTATTGACAAAGCGTCAAACCTGATGATATACTGCTGCTTAATTC
>PMBW01000358.1 GCA_003153075.1 Dehalococcoidia bacterium
AAAAGGCGCCAATAGTTTTAATGTGACGATAGTGGTTAAATAAGAGTCAATAAAATAGAAGCACTACAGTCATAAGAAACAAATCTTGAAGCAACAGGTTCCTGGCGTTTACCGTCCGGTCAGGTGCCAAATTGGATTCGAACGCCTATAATACTTGTCAAAACGTTATTTTGACAAGCCCAGCCGATAAAATCCATCGGTTTTGCGATCGTCAGTCCTTTATTCATCGTCTTCTGGAACGAAAACGAGTATGCGAAAATATAATCCGTGGTACCAGTCCCATAATCGATAAAGTGCACTACTCCTCGACTATAACTTTTCTGGCGTTAGTAATAACATTAGTCGAAATTGCTTAGTGGATGGACAAGGAATGACGCTCAAAATACTAAGGACACGATAGCCATTGACACAGTGCTATTGCACACTTGCCCAGCCCGTTATCATCATTGTTATTGCTGTCTCCTTAACCTTACATTGCGTGTTAGAATAGTGTAGCCAAGCCGGTCAGGAGTAATTAACTANNCTATATATTGAAGAACTTGGGCTACCGAATTGGATTCGAACCATTATGATACTTGTCAACACTTTTATTAGCGCTGTCTTCCCACCGGTTCAGACCGTGTTAGAATATGGTACCCAAGCCGGTCAGGAGTAATTAACTAATGGCGCAACGGACTGTCATGCATGTCGACCTTGATGCCTACTTTGTTGCTGTGGAGCAGGTCGATAATCCAGCACTAAAAGGCAAGCCGGTAGTTGTGGGTGGTAAACCTGGTAGCAGAGGAGTTGTCGCCACCGCCTCTTATGAAGCCCGGGCTTTCGGTTTACATTCCGGCATGCCAACGGCTACTGCCGTCAGGCTTTGCCCCCAGGCAATCTTCATCCAGGGCAATTATCAGCGCTACATTGAAGTTTCGAAAAAGTTCATGGCAATACTGGCTGATTTCTCTCCCTTCCTGGAACCGGGTGGATTAGATGAAGCCTACATGGATGTTACCGGTTTCGAGTCATTACATGGTTCTATCCGCCAGATGGCACTGGAAATCAAACAACGGGTAAAAAATGAACTGGCAATAGTCGCCTCTATCGGCATTGCCAGCTGCAAGGTAGTAGCCAAGGTTGCCTCCGATGAGTCCAAGCCGGACGGATTAGTTGAAGTTCCGCCTGGTGGGGAAGCCGCCTTTCTGTCGCCTCTTGCTATCCGTAAATTACCTGGGGTAGGCAAGAAGACGGAACAGGTTTTAACCGGCCTTGGTATTAGGACCATTGGCCAACTAGCCCGAATGCCGCAACCTGCCTTAAAAGGCCGTTTTGGTGTGTTTGGCGATGTATTACACCGGCATGCTAATGGCTTTGATAATAGTCCGGTGACACCACCGGCAGAAGCTAAGTCAATCAGCCGGGAAACGACGTTTGAAAAGGATACGGGCGACTTTATATTTCTGTCTGCTATATTGCGTAACCTGGCGGAAAGGGTCGGGGCCGATCTACGTAAACAGGGTAAACAGGCGAAATGTGTTTCAATAAAAATCCGGTATACCGATTTTACAACTATCACCCGCCAGCGCACAACGCCGCAAATGACCGATCTTGATCAGACTTTTTTTCAAATTGGCAATGACCTGTTGCAGCAGGCTATCACAGCCGAAAGGCAAGCGGTCAGGTTAATTGGTATCGGTGTTTCAAATTTGGGCGAGCCGGGCAGGCAATTATCTATGATGGATGAAACCGAGCGGAGACTGGAGAAATTGAACCGCGCGGTTGACCGCATCCGCGACAAATATGGTTTCACTGCCATTCAGACTGGCACCACATTACAGCTCAGGCATCGTCCGTAAGACGGTGAAATAAACTCAAATGTCAGTTGATTTACACCAAGTATTACGGTGCTTTGTGTGTGCTGATTATCATCCAGAATTATGCTAGAAGTAATCAGGTTACAGAAAGCAGACCGGCAATGTTACACATAAATGTTCAGGCAGCTAGCACCGTTTTAAAAAACAGTTTATGCTCCCTTTCCTGTTCTCATTATCGTATTTATCCGTTTGATAGCAGCATTTATGGTATCTTCGCCGTACTCTTCACCCTCATGGTCTATTTCCCATTTATCGGCAATCTCCTTTATCTTTAAACCTTGAGTTCTCCATTTCCACCAAATCAAATCGCGAATCTCTATCTTCTCTTCATCTCTTTTTACGGGCTCAACATGAATGCCATTATTTTGCAGTTCAATCGTTATTTCCTGCCATAAATCTAGCCACTCTTTTTTGGTAGTTGACCCGTCTATACCGGCGATTAGAACACAAACATATGGTCCGTCTTGGCTATTCATAGAGATAATGATCGGTTGTAGTTTAGCAGATACTCCAAACCCACTGCTCTCTTCAACCAAAATACGTTGCTTCACTTCATTGACCATATCTTCGGGCAAATCGAATTCACGAATTAAATCCATGGCATCACGATCAAGAGGAACTTCTGGATGAAAACCTGCCATACAAGGTTTATTAGAATAACTGTGTTTTTCTAATATATCAGCAATGTCTTCCGGGAAATACCAATAATATTGCGGTAAATCTTTAAATGGAACGCTGCTGAGTGATTTTTTAATGTGATCGGCATACCATCTCGTCACTGCTTTTTGTGAAATAAAGTTTTCCTTTTTGGGGAATCCCTTTTTCGCCGGTGATAAAAGTGTATATTCTTCCGATGGAAATCCCTCTGGCGGTATGCCCAGTTCTGATCTGATTGTTTTCACACGTTTTTTGAACTCTGGACTAAGCCCCACAAATGTAGCGTTTTTTCTTTTTTTGTACGACGGAGTGTTCATATTACCTCCTGCCGAAAAATGAAAACTTTCATTTTTCATGTACGGACTAATAATTCGCGTATATATTTGAATTATAACAAATCGGAGGTGTGAAATTGCCCAATCTGGAAGAACGGAAAATATTAGCACTCGGAAATAGTCTGGCAATAACTTTACCAAAACCATGGACACGGTTTTGGGGTATCAAAAGTGGTGATGTGGTGCAGGTAACCACAAACGGCACCCTGCGAGTACATCCACAACGTAGAGATACGGGAGGTATTAAATAAATATTCCAAAATAACCGAGGGGTTGAGAGAGACGTATCAGTGGTCGCCAGAAAAATGCCAAGACCGTTGACTGAATCGCTCAATATTGTAATGCACATGGTGGCAGGTAAAGGTACGCTGGCACATCAAGCTGCGTGCCGAAAATTAAACCAATAATTAATAGCTGAAGCGAAGCAAGCAGAGGAGAATACATGAGCGAGCGAATCCATAGTCTAGACGATTTTCTTTTGTTACTTAAGGACGTTAAACAGAGTAAAGATGGCCAGTATGAAGCGTTGTGTCCGGGGCATAACGATAAGAATCGCAGCTTAAGCGTTAAACAGGCCGACGACAAACTGTTGGTCCAGTGCTTTGCTGGGTGTAATACGGCTAATATTCTGAAGGCTCTTAATTTAGAATTTAAAGATTTATTCCTTAATAGCGACAAAAGCAAGTCAAATGAAAGCACGCATCGCATAATCGAAGTCATTTACCACTATGACGGTTTTGATGTAGTGAGAACCAAGCCTAAGGGATTTTACCAGCGTAGGCCGGACGGCAAAGGTGGATTCATCAATGATACGAAGGGAGTCACGCTCAGTCTTTATCACCAGGACGAATTATCGCAGGCAATAGCTACCAGTAAACCTATCTTCGTCGCCGAGGGTGAAAAGGATGTCGAAAATTTACGGAAAGCAGGTTTTGTGGCTACCTGTAATGCTATGGGTGCAGGGAAGTGGCGCGATAGCTATAGCGAAGCCTTGATTGGTGCTGACGTGGTGATTATCCCGGACAATGACGAACCTGGACACGACCATGCCAGTCAGGTAGCCCGGTCATGCTACGGAAAGGCAAATAAAATCCGCGTGCTAGAATTGCCGACAAATGTTAAAGACATCAGTGATTGGCTGATAGGACACACGGCACAGGAACTAATCCAGTTAGCCCGCCAGTGCCCGGAGTATCAGCCGCCGATTGAAGAACCATGTTTTGAGCTTGATAATACCAGATATTGTCAGCGGTCTGATCCTCCGGGAATATATAGCATAACCGAAGGTGGCAGGGATGGTGATATACATATTTCAAAGACGCTAACGTCATTTTCCATCGAACCGATAGCACGGATCACGGTTGAAGGCGAGGGCGAGCGTATGCAGGCAATATTAAAAACTAAGGAAGCTCAACATAAATGCTCATTCACGCGCCAGGCATGGAACTCTAAAAAACAGTTCTCAGCTGAGTTACCATCAGTTGACCTACAGTATTTCGGTACCGATAAAGATCTTCAGGCGATACTGGCATTGCTTGACAGTTACAAATTACCGGAAGTTAGTGGCACAAAAGTGTTAGGTAGGCATGGGGATCTTTGGGTACTGCCGGAAGCGGTGTTCTCAACGGAAGGACAGGTAAATAATCCAAATATTGTTTACATCCCCAGTGATTTGGACCTTGAAAGTAAGGTGCATTATCCCACGATAGAGGATGAGATTACACTAATACGACGGGTAATCCTTCTTCTTCTGCAACTCAATGAACCAAAAGTCATCTTCGCTGTATTGGGATGGTTTTTCAGCACGCCCTTTGTTACTGAAATCCGGCGCCGGTTACGCCATTTTCCTCTTCTAACCGTCTGGGGCACACATGGTGCCGGGAAGTCTTCGTTGTTAAGTCTTTTGTGGCTTTTATTTGGAGTTGAATCTGAATTAATTTCATCGACGGAGACGCATTTTAGCTTCCTTCGTATATTGAGCGCCACGAATACTATCCCTATTATTATCGACGAATTTAAGCCGTTTAACATGAAAGATGATCAAACCAAATTACTCGTCCGTTTTATGAAAATAATTTTTGACGGAGCTGTTGAACACAGAGGGAGGCAGAATCTTAGTTTGGTCCCCTATCGCCTTCAAACCCCTACAGTGATTGCCGGAGAAGTGAGCCCCACTACGTCGGAAACGGCTCTAGTTGACCGTATTATCCAGGTAAATTTGAATCCCGACGCCCGCATTGCAAACCCAACATACAAAAAGGCCTTCGACGAACTGTCCGCTTTGGAACTGCGGGCGTTCGCTCTGCCATACATTCGGTGGTGCCTGGGAGCTAATTTGGACGACCTTTTTACTGAAGCCAGAGCACTGCTGCCGCCAACAACATTAAATCTACCTTCCCGGGTTCAGGACAACATTCTGGTTATGGTCACCGGATTGGTGGCACTAAAGCGTTTTGCGGCGCAGTATGGGGTCGAACTTGACCAGAAAACATTTATGGAAGGAATTCAAAATTCAATAGAGGGTTTAATCAGTGAATTATTTGAGAGAGGCCAGCATGACGAAATCGGCTTAACCATATTTTTAGAGAACTTGGCCACGCTGGCGCAGACGCAGCGGATAAAGCATGGTATGCATTATACCACCAATGATGAGAACACCAGACTCTACATCCATCTTGCGGATTGCCTGGCTGAGTTTCGGAAGTTCGCTAGGGAAACGAACTCCCAGAGTGAAATTTTAGATGATCGGGCTTACAGAACACAGGCACGGGAGGTATTCAATCGGAAGGGCTATGTATTAGCGACGAATTGTAGTCGATGGTTTAGTTTCTCAAAAACTGACGGCGGTAGTCGCACCGGCAAAACCAGGCGCTGTATCGAAATTGATATGGAAAAGCTGACTTTCGATACTTCGGGATTTGAAAAAATGGAATAGGAATAAGCATCTTACTGTTCTTACATAGTCTTACGGATTACTGGTAAGGCGTTTTAGATATGGATTTAGGAGAAGCTATATCTACCTTACTATTCTTACTATTTTCAAAGTATAGGTATTTAAGAAGAAAAGGGAAAAGAAAAAATTACATCAAAGAATCTCTCTAGCTTATCCTGATAAAAACAGTAAGGTCAGTAAGTTGAAGCTAACTTACGTTCAAATGAGAAAGTAAGGAACAGTAATGGAAGATGTAATGGCAAGTTAACTTCGGAAGCAATAATTACAAATAATTATGCACCTCGCCATTGGGTGTGACCCATGAAATAAGATATTTTATAACGATCCTGGAAAAAGTGAATGAAGTTGTTATCTATGAATAGTGATTCAAAAAACAATATTAATAGTTCTTCAGGAAAAGGGGCTGAAGACGTTCATTTGGGAATTTCTGGTGACGCGGCTGACCCGGGAACAGACAAAAGCCATGTTACACATGACGGCAACAGCGCCTCGATCAGAAACCCATCCACGAAACCTATATCGACGGACGTAAATGTGGTCGTAAATATCCACCGGGGCCCAGCTACTCCGGCCCAAAAGCAAAGCTGGAATCGCTTCTGGCAGAAAATGATAATGGAGGTGAAGAAAGAAGCTAAGGAATAACAAGCAATCTGGACAAGTATTCTAATACTAATTGATGTTGCGCATAATAAACGTGTAAATAAGGAGTATATATGGAAGATATCCCCTATTATGGCGAAAACGAGGCAATAACTTCAGCAATTGATTTTGTCATTCAGAATGTGCCTGAACCCGTGAGAGTTTTTGCATTGGAGCGCTGTATTTTCACCTCACTGGATAAGGGGTGTGGCGGCTGCTGCTTCACAGTGCCACTTGACCCTGGGTTGGTCGTTCATCCGGCGTTCTGGTTAATACAAATATCAGAAGACTTCTATTGTAAGTCCAGCTTCCGATACAGAAAATGCAGCCAAAATTCTCTGCGGTATATCGTGGCTCATGAACTTGCCCATGCCTATTTGGCCCTGACAAGCGTAAAACTTCAGGATGAAGCTGCTGCTATCCAGTTGGCGGAACAGTGGGGTTTCAGAGCAGCTACGGGAAAACAGCCGTATGCATATTATTTACGGCTACGCGCAGATGCAGGATGCTAAATATGTTGAATGACCACCTGAGTAGTAAATAGTGTTCTGCAACATAATTAGCGGAGCACGCTAAGTATTTGTTTGAGTAAACGTTATTTAATTGAAGGAGATTCAAATGAAAAATAGTAAAATCACTTTAACAGAAAACATTGAGTCACGAATCCAAAAAGTCCCCAATAGCCTGAAATACTGGCAGCAAGATGTTCCGTTCATCGAGGCGATGGAATATATTCTTTCTGAGGGAATGTCTGTTTGGACTATAAATAATATCGGCGGAGACTTTGATAGCTGGATTAAACAATGGACGGCTCATACCATTGAAAATGTGATTCCGGAAGTCAAGGATGGTGTTGAGTACTGGCCAAGGAATAACCCTCCAAAGTTTCCATCTAGGCTCAGAAAGTGGTGGTAAAGAACGAAAAGCCTACTAATTGATTGCGTTATCAAAGAACAATAGCGTGAATCATCCCCGTCGCCAGCTTGATGACGTTGGCGGCGGGGGTACGGCAGTAATCGCCCGGAATAAGGTGTCTTCGTCGTGGCCACTATTTATAGCGGTGTGTCCAACCATAAGATTGGGCGAAAATGTAAGACATCAGTACACCGATAAGTCTCCGTTACCCGCCATTTAATAGGAACAAATACCGAGGGGAACTCTTCAACGTTGTTAATCACTTAGCTTCAGCCCTAGGATAAGGTGGCAAGAGGTTTAGAAAAAATTCAACATGTTTTACTCTATATGGAAATATATAAATGAAAGCAGCCATATATAGCCGGGTATCTACAGATGCCCAGGAACGAGATGGGACCAGTCTACAAACACAACTGGATAATTCCCTTAAATATTGCCAAAGCAAGGGCTATGAAATTTACAGCCGCTTCAGCGAGGCTTACAGCGGGCTTTCTCTTGAACGCCCGGAACTAAATCGGCTCAGAGAATTAGTGAGATCCGGCGCGGTCGATGTAGTTATCTGTCATTCCCTTGACAGGCTCAGCCGCGATCCTACGCATGGGGTTATATTGACTCAGGAACTTGAAAAATACGGCGTTAAACTGGAAGCGGTGACCGAGGATATAAGCAACACGGAACTAGGTAAATTGATATCTTATATTCGGGGTTTTGCAAGTAAACTAGAGGCGGAGAAGATAAAAGAACGGACTTCGCGCGGTCGCAGGGCAAGGGCGTTAATGGGCAAGATACCGCATGGCGGATATGCCAAACTGTATGGTTATAACTACATAAAAGTTAGCGCCGAGAACGGCGGGCGGCGGGTAATCAATGAGGATGAGGCGCATTGGGTAAAAGAAGCATTTCATTGGCTCGTAAATGAGAGAATGTCTTCAACGGCAATTAAAAACCGTCTAACTGCGTTAAAAGTGCCAACAAAGTTTGGTGGCGAATGGTGTCGCGCTGCTGTCAACCATTTGGTCAAAAATCCGTCGTATGCAGGAAAGACTTATTTCAACACCACGATTAAAAAACGCCCTTACGCCAAGAATTCAATCGATTGGATTGAAATGCCCGGACTAACGCCGCCTATTATTTCACAGGACTTGTTTGACGCAGCGCAGAGGCAATTAAAAGAAAACCGTGAGAAGTCTAATCGTAATGTGAAACATGACTATTTGTTACGTGGGCGTCTGTTTTGTAAACAATGTGGCCGCCCTTATCATGGCAGTTATATGCGTGACCGTCGAAGTAACGGCTATGTAGTCGTACCGCGTTATCGGTGTGCGACCAAATGGGGGGATATCCCGGTATCTGAGAAGTGTGGTAACAAAAGCTGGCGCGTCGAGGAATTGAATACCCTGGTTTGGCAACAAATAGAGCGCATTATAAAACAGCCGGAACTAATTATTAGCACAATTGAGAAGCAGCGGCAAGAAGTCGAAAGTACAAATGGACTCGAGGACGAATTGAATAACGTTGTCAGAAAGCTGAATACTCTCGATCGGGACCAAGCAAAGTTATTGGATTGGGCGCTCAAAGGCTTTCCGGAAGCTACCGTTATTGCGGAGAACAAAAAAATCAATGCCAAACGGGAGGCGTTAAAAGCTCAAGAAGCCGACTTATTGATTAAAATTAAGTCAGCGAACGAAGCATCTATCAACCTGCCTAAAATTGAAAGACTACTGGAATTGGTCAAAGACCGGATAAACTCATTAGACTTTGAATCTCAGCGGTCGGCGCTAGAAATGCTGGATATTAAGGTCTGGGTAGACGGTAAGAACGTGGAAATAAACGGTACGATTCCTGTTGGCGAAGATACAATTGGGACTACGCAATATTAAATACTTCGCGGGGGTGGACGATACTGCTGTCCAGGCTACCCACGGACGTCTCGCAGATCTTGATCACCTGCGCCCGCGTATCCAGCAGCACCGTCATAAAATATTCCTTCTTTTTACCGGCGAGCTTGCTTTTTACCAGCGCGGCAACATCGAGGGGGTTTTTAATCACTATTTTGTTATCCGCCGAAGGGTATCCTTCCAAACGGTTCGCCAGTTCAAACGCAGCCTTGATCTGGCAGGCCTTGGCCAGCCCGATGCCCTTGATTTGCGANNCATCACGGATTCGCCGGCAATGCCGCGTCCTAAAATAACCGCCAGCAGTTCCTGCGCCGAAAGCGCCTCCGAACCGAATTGCTGCAACCTTTCCCGCGGGCGTTCGGCGGCGGGCAAGTCATGGATTGTGAAAGACTCCCTGGGGATCTTCTCTTCATTTGTCATATAAATGACATTCTATAACGAATTACAGGATAATGTAAAGAAGAGGGGGGATCCCATCGCGAGGAGCGCAGTGACGCGGCGATCTCACGATAATCATATACAATAGGGAGCGATTTTCGTTCTGATGATTCCGTCTCAACAGGACTTGCAGCGGTGTAAAGATAACAAGGTGTAAAACAATTGAGCGACACCCCCTCACTCTCGTTTCTCTCTTCGTGGGGAGAGAAGAGGGCTCATTTCGGGCAATGTGAAAGCTGTTCGCTTTCAATCAAAACCGAAAGCAGACCGCTGATGGCTGTTTGCTGCTTAATATTTGGAATTTATNNTTTAGAATTTCGAGCTTCGGATTTCGTATTTACTTTGTCAGGGTTGCTTGCCACTTGGTATTCAGGCCGTCCATATCGAAACCATAGACTTTCTGCAGCGCGCCGTCGTAGGTGCTCCCCTGCTGGAAGGCAGATTCCAGTGCGGCCATTTTATCTTTGCCGTAGGTGCTGATCAGGTAGCTGACGATGCTGTGGCTTTCCGCATAATCCAGGTAAGAGATGCTGGCATCGGAGGAGAAAGGACTGGATAATGTGCGCACGGAAATAAGTGATTTCGACTGGATCGCNNCCGTTATAAGGGTTGGCGGTCACCTGCGCCGTGATCAGGTGCGTCAATTCGTGGGCGATCGTGCTTTTACCCCAATCCAGATTCGCGGCAGAAATCCCGATGGCGATGCAGCCGTAGTTGGTAAAAGCTACCCCGCCGGTCCAATCCTGCGGGAAGATCATCGAGCCGAGCAGATCGGCCTGCGTGGCATAGATATACAAGCTGACCGGGGATTTGATCACCGCGCCGGTATTCGCCGATAAACGCGTCAAAGCATCCTGTGTAGCCTGCATCAAAGTCTGGCCGAAAGTCTGGTCGCCCTGGTACCAGTAAAGCGTTACCTTGTTTTGCACAATTGACTTCCAGGTATAGCGGCCGTCATCGAATTTAACCTCGGTAAACGGCGTGGTCAGTGTCCCGCCGTTGGCGTCTTTCAACAACCAGCGGTACCTGATAACCGTTCCCGGCGGCAAGCCCCCGATTCGGGTCAGGTCCCATTTCCACTGCGCGTTTACGTTGGCCGACGATTGAAAAACAATAAACGATTCGCTGACTACCTGGGCGAAGCTGACCATGTCGATGGAATATTGCAAGCGGATCTCGGTGATTTTGGCATCGCTTTGCGCCGAGACTTTGAAATTGATCGATTGCGGGAAACTGACATCCGCGCTGCTGGCAGATACCTTGATGTTGCCCGCCGCCTGCACCGGCGCAATAGAAAGCGCCGCCAGACACAAAACTATCATCACAAAAAATATCTTTTTAAACATCCTGTCTCCCCACGATCGACCGCAGGTAAGCGGTAATAAAGCCGTCCAGTTCGCCGTTCAGCACTGCTTCCGTATTACTGGTCTCATAGTCCGTCCGGTGGTCTTTGACCATTTTATAGGGATGAAGCACATAGCTGCGGATCTGATTGCCCCAACCGGCTTCGATTCTCTTACCTTTCAGTTTAGCACGTTCTTCCGCTTGCTTCTCCAGTTCCCCTTCCAGGATACGGGAATAGAGAATCCGCATGGCAATCGCTTTATTTTGGTGCTGGCTGCGTTCCGTCTGGCAGGTCACGACAATGCCGGTGGGGATATGCGTGATGCGCACGGCGCTGCTGACCTTCTGCACATTTTGTCCCCCGGCGCCGCTGCTGCGGAAGGTGTCGATTTTCAGGTCCTCTGCCGCGATTTTAACATCGACGTTTTCTTCCGCTTCCGGCATCACTTCCACCAGAACGAAAGAGGTGTGGCGGGCATGGTCGGAATCAAACGGCGAGAGCCGCACCAGCCGGTGCACGCCGTGCTCGGATTTCAGATAACCGAAGGCATATCCGCCGGAAATCCCAATGGTAGCATTCTTGATCCCGACTTCTTCCCCGCGGGACTCGTCCAGAATTTCCGCCTTATAACCGCGGCGTTCCGCCCAGCGCAGGTACATGCGTAACAGCATCTCCGCCCAATCCTGGGATTCGGTGCCGCCCGCGCCGGCATGGATCTGTAAAATGGCATTACGGGAATCATACCCGCCGCTGAAAGCCAGCTCCAGCTCCAGTTTATCCAATAGCTGGGTGGTGTTTTCAATATCGGCGGTGATTTCTTCGGTAAAGGAATTGTCCGCTTCTTCCGCCGCCAGGTTGATCAGATCGGCAATATCGCCGGTCTTTTTTTCCAGACCGCGCCACTGTTCCACTGTTTTTTTCTGTTCGGCCAGGCGGCGCATTACATCGCGCGCCTGATTTGAGTCCGACCAGAAACCCGGCTCGACGGATTTTTTTTCCAGTTCATTAATATCTTTTTCACGGCTGGCAATGTCAAAGACGCTCCAGAAGAGCCGCTATACGGGCGCGTAATTCTTCGAGTTTGTCTTTTTGTTCTTGCATTTTAGCCTCACTGTACTACTAATTATATTTATATTGAATTCGGATAATTTTTTAGAAACTCTCTCTCAATCTCTGCTCAGGAAGGAGAGAGGATGATAATCTGTGTTCTTTGGTTCTTATTTAATATCCTTCAATATTTTCTTCAACGACCTATTTCGTATATTTACATTTAACGAGAGTAAAAAATTTTAACCAAATCAAAACTCAACTAATTATTATTATACATTGCCTGTGAGTTTGAGATTACCCCCCGCCGCCAGATGGGCCAGCCTCATCGGTTCCGGCAGACGGTATCCCCTGCAGCACCGCATCACCCAGAAAATTGCATCCTCGATGGCAATTTTATTGCCGATGGAGACGTAGACCGGATTAGTATTTAATTTAGTGCGCAAAACCGCGCCGATGGATTCGTGATCATCCACCAGTTCCGCATAATTACCCGGTTCCCGCGCCGGTTCCTGATATGTTCCGCACAACCGGGACTTGGCACAGCCGATGGTGGGGATATCGAAGAAAAGCCCCAGATGCGCGGCGATCCCCAAACGGCGCGGATGGGCAATTCCCTGCCCGTCCACGATGATCAGGTCCGGGGTATGCGTAATTTGCGCAAAGGCCTGCAGGATCAACGGCGCTTCCCGGAACGAAAGCAAACCGGGAACATACGGAAAAGTAATTTCGCCCGCTGCCGTTTTTACCTCCACCAATTCCAAAGAGGGGTATTCCAGCACCACGACCGCGGCGGTGCCTTTACCCTGAGACCTGACCGGCGTACGCACGTCTATCCCGGCAATATACCGCGGCTCGGTGACACTGCCCACGCGGGATACATCAAAGGCCAGCCGGTTTTGCGTGTCTCTAGCCTCCGCGGTGGTTAAATTCCAGTCGTGTAACTCCAATATTCTCACACACAGATTATACCGATTGGACGCCATCTTGACAACATACTATCAGTTACGGCATAATACTCTCACTATGGTTAAGATAAGATTACGAAGAACTGGAGCCACCAAAAA
>PMBW01000200.1:0-183 GCA_003153075.1 Dehalococcoidia bacterium
GCCGGTGGGATTATTGGGATAATTCAACCATAAAACCCTGGTCTTCTCCAGCACGGATTCCGGTATGCTGTCGAGGTCGGGCAAAAAATTGTTTTTGGGAGATATAGGCAGGTAGTACGGTTGTCCCCCGGCCAGGTTCGTCCCGATGGTGTACACAGGATATCCAGGGTCGGTAATGAGCGC
>PMBW01000200.1:221-1140 GCA_003153075.1 Dehalococcoidia bacterium
GTTTTTCTCAGTTCCGGTAAACCTTCGGACTCAGGGTAACGTTGATTTGCCGTTACACGGGCTTCTTTGCAGAGCCTTTCGATAATATGCGGCGGTGTAGGCATATCCGGGTCGCCGATACCAAAACTGACGACATCCTCACCCTTTGCTTTTCTTTCCGCGATCTTACGGCTGATCTCGACGAACAGATATGGTGGTAAACTTTCCACTCGTTTTGATAATCTCACAGGTTACATCCTTTTAAAATAAGTAATTTATTGTATATAAAATACGGTTACCATTCGCCGCTAAATACAGTTTCGGCGGGTCCGCTGAGAAAAATATCGGATTTGCCGTCCCATTCTACTTTCAAAACTCCGCCCGGCAGTTTTACGTCCACTTTTTCATCCAGGAATCCCAGTAAATTTCCCGCCGCGGCGATCGCACACGCGCCGCTGCCGCAAGCCAATGTCTCCCCCACTCCCCGCTCCCAGACCAAAGCTTCCACCTGCTTCCGGTTAATAATTCTAACCACTTCGAAATTGGTTTCATCCGGGAATAATTGGTGCTGCTCAACTTTCCGGCCCAGTTCGGCCAACGGAAAATTATCGAGCGATCCTTCCGTAAAATGTATCGCATGCGGATTGCCGGTCGAAACAAGACTGAGCTGGAGTTTTTGACCGCTAATTGTAATTGTTTTATTCAATACCGACTTTATGTCAAGTAGATTCTTTTTGCTGAGTTGTTTAACAGCAGCGCTATGTAAACCGATTTTCGGTTCACCCATGTTGACCTGGATCTCTGTCACTGTTCCCTTGCGTCGGTGAATGCGTGCAGTACGGACATCGATCGATGTCTCTACCGTTATCTCGGAGTCTTTTCTGTCCGCGTTGCTGTCGATATAGTGTTTTACCAGGCACCGCAGGCCGTTACCGCACAC
>PMBW01000200.1:1160-31155 GCA_003153075.1 Dehalococcoidia bacterium
TCATTTCCGGCGCCCTGCATTTTGGTGAATTCCATTACACAACAAACCCTTCGTGAGTTTAAAAGATATTAATTTTTACTATGTTTGAATTATAACATAAATGCAAAATGAAGCTGCATCGGAAGGCCATCTGATACTAAATGTCATATTTGATGAGGGCTGAAGACCAGGGGTTACTGCCCACTTACGAAGGCAACAAATTTGGCCATGATCGAATCCCCTTCAATAGTACGTAATTCTCTTTTAAATCTCTCCTTACCAAGGAGAGATTGGTATTTGCCGGTTGAGTTCTTATCAAAAAATAACCCACAAGCGGGGAGGCCTAAACTCCTAATCAACAAGGCTGACTTTTAGCCCTTTCCCGGTGTTTTGCGCTTTTTCGTATAATAATTTCGCCACGGCGATATCTTCAATCGCCAGCCCCGTGGAATCGAAGATCGTGATTGTTTGGTCGTCCGTTCTGCCTGTTTTTCTACCGGTGATAACCTCGCCCAGAGTGGCATGGATCTGCTGTTTTTTGAACAACCCTTTAGCCANNCAGCCATTTCTTTTGTACGATCGGTTGATGCGCCGGTGTCAGCGTGCAAACGATATCCGCTTTCACCGTATCTTCCAGCGTGCTTGCTTTTAAAGGTAAATCAGGAAAAGCTCCAATTAATCCGGCTATCGCCGCGGGAGAAATATCATACACCCGGATTTCTGTCAACTTGTATAATATTGCGTGCGAAATGATGTGCATGTGAGCCTGATGTCCTGCCCCGACGATCCCCAGAGTGGTTGAGGCTTTACGTGCCAGGTATTTGGATGCGATCCCAGATGTGGCCGCGGTGCGAAAGGCCGTTGTCTCGGTAGCATCCATGATTGCCAGCGGATAACCGGTGGCCGGATCATTGTAGATGAGAACTGCCATCACGGTCGGCAAACCTTTGGCAGGATTACCGGTGTGGACATTGACCCATTTCATCCCCGCCGCTCCCGGTAAAGCAGCCGGCATGGCGCGGAAATCACCGTCTTTGACGGTGAGGTATACCTTGGAGGGCATCTCTCCCCTGCCTTCCGTGAAGTCAATGAAAGCCTTCTCGACGACCACGAGCACATCTTTCATATTGATCAATTGCAGGACTTCTTTTTTGTTCAATAATAGTGTAGGCATCTTCAGGAACACCTCCTATTATCAATAAGGGCTTCAGTCGTGCGCAATTAACTTCAGGAACCGGTTGATCCTCTGCACGATCAAAGGATACCACACCCAGATGCTGGCATGAGTGGCCGGAAAAGTCACCATCTCACATCTGCCGCAGGCCAGTTGGAATTCAAGCGTAGCTTCCCGCGGGATGATTTCGTCCCAGCGGGCATTCATCATTAAAACAGGACGTCCCTGCAGCATCGGCGCGTAGGTCAGCGGGTCGATCAGATATGTCCGTTGCGCAGGCGGTACATTCTCGAATCCCTTACCGGCAATTTCTTTTAAATATTCAGTATAGTTTTTTTGATTATTCTGATATTCCGTTTCCGGCACGCGGAACTTTTTACCGAACCTGGCGACGCTGTTCTTTTGCATGATTTTCCCGGTATTGCCGCCGTGCACGACAAATATTCCGGCCTTGATCCGCCGGTCGATGCCCATTGCCATCGAGCCGACAAAAGCGCCCAGGCTCAGCCCGATGACAGTGATCTTACTCGTGTCCGTGTAACCGTTTTGCCCGGCCCAATCGATGATCTGCCGGACATCGGTAACNNGTGCCCCTGCGCACCAAGCCGTCTACCATTAATTTGAAAGGTATAACGCTGTGGTCGCCCCAGCCGTGGATGAGCATGGCCAATGGCGCTTTTTCTTTTGTGAGGGGTTGGTAGTATTCACCCCGGGCGATTTTACCGCCGGGGAAATAGCCGGTAGCAATTACCGGGAATTCGACATTGTAGCGGCGCCAGTGTTTGTTTTCTTTGACCGGCCGCAAAGTAAAATCGGGCTGTTTGGGAGGATATAAAAATGGATTTATAGCGGACAAAGGTCTACTACCTCCTTTGTCGAAAAGCCTCGTACATTACGATCGCGGTGGCCACCGAAGCATTTAACGAACTGATCTTGCCTTTCATCGGGATCGAGGCGATGGTATCACAGCGCTTGCGCACCAGGTCGGATAGTCCCGCCCCTTCATTGCCAATGACAATGGCCGTAGCTACCTTGTAGTCGATCTTGGAATACTCTGTCCGGGCGGCCATATCGATGCCGATCACCCAGACGTTGGCCTTTTTCAGAAACTCGATCGATTGGGAGATATTAACGACCCTGGCTACCGGGACATACTCAATGGCCCCGGCGGAGGCTTTGGCCACGATCGGGGTCAATCCGACTGCCCTGCGCTCCCGCACAATGACGCCGTGAAATCCGGTCGCGTCCGCACTGCGCAAGATCGCGCCCAGGTTCTGCGGGTCTTCGATGCCGTCCAGTATGCAATACAGCGGCGGCTCGTTCAATTTTTTAGAAATAGCCAGCAGGTCATCCAGCGTGACGTATTCCTGGGGAGCAACATAAGCAAGTATCCCCTGGCTGGCGGCGGTAAAACTCAGGCGCCGGATAACGCTTTCGTCAACAAATTCCACCGGCGTGCCTTTGGTTTTNNGCCAACAGGATTTTATTGATGGAACGCCCGGCTTTGAGCAACTCCAGGACAGGATTTCTACCTTCGATGATGTCTGACATTGAGGTAATTATAGGGGAAATGGCGGGGAGATTACAAATAAGAAGAATTGTTTAGGAACTCACAACCCAAATTAGTAGCACAGGCGTCCCTGCCTGTGTGTCCCCCTCCCCTTCGCGTAAGGCCGTTAGGTACTGAAGAGCCGAACGGGAGAGGTTTAGGCTATGATACTTCATTTTGCAATCAACCACTTCAAAAATTACGTAGGGATTTACTTTTCTATGGTTAGTACCCTTTGAGTCCCTTAAGGCGAAATANNGACCGCAGTCGAAATGTACTCCCTCGAGGGGAGAGGGATAGAGGGTGTACAAACGCGCAACGCATCACAGGCAACTTATTACTCGAAATGATTTATCTGTTTTTCCCGCTTTTGGCGGTACCGCACGGCAGGCTTGGTAGAAGTGCTGACCTGGTGGACGTAGTTTTTGACTGAACGCTGATTGCTGAGAGCTGTAAGCTTTATGAAGATGTTAAGGGGCTAGGGGAAAAGTTTACAAGATTTGTATTTACAAGTCTGCAATAGGACATTTATTGATCTTCAAATAGTTTAAATTGTATATTGATTTACTATCTAAAATCAATTTCGACGCCATCAAAACGAAATGCTCGAGTAAAATTATCAATTATTTGTTCTTTTATATTATGATCTATTACCTCTCCATTTTCCCATTTGATTATACTTTTCGTATTTATCATTATGTCAGGATGTCCCATTAAAATCTCAGAATCGATTCGCAAGCATTTTCCATTTTGAGTGTATTTTATACCTGTTCTTCCTAAAGTTTCGACCGAAAAACCTTCGTCTGATTCAATGACATTTGCTCTCGGTTTTTTAAACATAAAATCCTCCTATATGGTGAAAATATTATGGAAGACTATGGTAATTACTACCAGTCACATTATGATTATTTATAAGAATGGTGTTTGCGGGTCATCAAACTTCTGTCCGGTACTATCCGGGCTGATAAACCTCCCGATCTGTGGGTCGTAGTAACGGGCATCCGTGCCTTAGGTCGCCTGACCGAATCGGCACCATCCTGATGTAGACTCAGACGAGATAAGTACGCGAATTTATTCCGTTTTATAGCGTTGCCCCAGCGCCGCCGCATTCTTGTAGTCGGTGATCTGCTGTGTTAATTCCTGCGGGCTCCACCCCAATAACCGCGCCATTTCCTTCGCAACAGCGTCCACCGCATCCAAACCCTGACATTCCATCAAACCCAGCCCGCTTCGGCGGAAGATAAAGTCACTGACCGTAATGGCGCTCTCTTCGGCGACGGCATACCAGATCTGCGCGGTGATATCTTTAGCGTGAGGACATAAAGCCTGCTTTCCTCGGCTGTCTTTCTCGGCAAGGTCTAATATTTTTGTAAATCCGGCGCCGTACAGCGAAGCCAGATATGCGATGGTCTCCGGATCCATACCGGTTTCTTTTGTGTATTTTTCCAGGTCTTCTTTCACTACCATCGGCGCGCCCGGTAACGGCGTTATCCCTGTTTTACAAGGCTCCTTGAAGTCCAGTTTTTTACACACAAGGTCGGTAATTTCTTCAGCGATTCCCCGTCCGCCGGTGATCTTCCCGCCCAATACGGAAACCATTCCTTTGATATTGTCCTGTTTTTCGTGGTCGATCGTTTTATGGGCGCGGGAGACGCTGCCGGGTTTCTCATCTCCCGAATCCGGTAAAGAACGCAAACCGGCATAAGTATAGTAAATATCCTCCATTTTCAGGCTTGGAAATACCCGCTGCGCTTCATGCATTATGTAATGTACATCTTCTTTTTCGGCATAAACTGCTTCCAGGTCTTTGGTGTAGTCGGTATCCGTAGTACCAACCAGAGAATATTTGCCCCACGGAGTGACAAACCACAGGCGTCCGTCGCTTTTGGCGTAAAGCACCAGCGCATTATTCGAGAGTCTGGGCGTCAGCAGATGTACGCCTTTGCTTCTGCGCACCATCTTTTTAGGCGCGCCGTAAACCATACCGCAAATGGCATCCATCCAATGTCCGGCGGCATTGACCACCATGCGTGACGGAACATCGTATTCCTTGCCGGAAAGCAAATCCTTTACCTTGACGCCGCGCACAGTATTACCGTCTTTCAGGATACCAATAACCTTAGCATGGTTTAACGCAACGGCTTTGTTCTCCACCGCGGAGATAATATTTTCCAGGCAAAGCCGCTCGGTAAACCAGATCTGGCAATCATAATAGAGGTCGGAGCCGCGTAAATTGTCCAGCTGCATGTTTGGTTCCATCTTCTGTGTTGTTGCGCGAGAGTAATGCTTGCGGCCCGGCACACTTTTATCGTAAGAAAGAATATCGTAAAGCAATGTGCCCATCGACATGATGAACCGGTCGGTGGATTTGGTCAGCGGGATTAAAAACGGCAACGGATGCACCAGATGAGGGGCAATATGCAATAAAATTTCCCGTTCCCGCATATCCTCGCGCACCAGGCCGAATTCAAAATGCTGTAAATAGCGGAACCCCCCGTGGATCAAGCGCGTTGAGCGCGAAGTCGTACCGCAGGCGAAATCATCTTTTTCCAGTATCAGCGTTTTCAAACCGCGCATGGCTGCATCCCGGGCGATGCTCGCGCCGATGATTCCTCCGCCAACGATAATCAGATCGAACGGCTTCCCTTCAATATCGTTAAAATTTCTTTTCATTGTTCTTTCCTTGGCTTATTATTCTATCGCCCAATTCCGGGAACGCTCAACCGCGCGTTTCCAGCGGTGATATAGTTCCTCTCTTTGATCTTCTGACATTTTTGGCGTAAATGTTCTGGACGTAAATCGCTTGCGGGCAATTTCATCCGTATCCTGCCAGACTCCGGCGGCCAAACCGGCCAAATACCCGGTGCCCAGCGCTGTAGTGTCCGGTATGGCGGTTAATTCAATCGGTATGCCCAAAATATCAGCCTGGAATTGCATCAATAATGAGTTGGCGGTGCCGCCGCCGTCCACGCGCAGCGAAGGGATTTTAATGTCGGCGTCTTTACTCATGACATTGACAACATCTCTCACCTGATAAGCAATTGCTTCTAATGCCGCTCTGACAATATGACCCTTGTTTGTCCCTCGGGTAATGCCGATGATCGTGCCCCTGGCATACATGTCCCAATAAGGCGCCCCTAAACCGACAAAAGCCGGGACCAGGTAAACGCCGCCGTTATCAGGAACCGAGTTCGCGACGGCTTCACTTTCGGCGGAAGTCGAAATCAACTTCAATTCATCCCGCAGCCATTGAATGGCGGCACCGGTAACAAAAACACTTCCTTCCAGGGCATAGGTAATTTTATCGCCGAGGCCCCAGGCAATGGTCGTGATCAGGCCGTTTTTGGAAACCACCGCTTTATTGCCGGTATTTAACAGGATAAAACACCCGGTGCCGTAGGTATTTTTGGCGTTGCTGACCTGGTAGCAGGCCTGTCCAAAAAGAGCCGACTGCTGGTCGCCGGCAATACCGCAAATCGGCAGTTTTGTGCCGAAGATATTGGGAATCGTTTCTCCATAGATATAACTGGAAGGTAAAACCTTCGGTAATACTGCTTCGGGGATATTCAGCATTGCCAGTAATTCTTTGTCCCACTGCAGCGTGTGGATATTGAACAGCATCGTGCGGGAGGCATTGCTGTAATCGGTAACGTGCACCGCGCCGCCGGTCAGGTTCCAGACCAGCCAGGTGTCAACCGTGCCGAATAAAAGATCTCCGCGCTCTGCGCGTTTCTGTCCATCAATAATATGGTCCAGGAGCCAGCGTAATTTTGTCGCCGAAAAATAGGCATCGATGACCAGGCCGGTCTTCTCACGGACTATTTTTTCATAACCTCTTGCTTTTAATTCGTCACACATCGCGGCTGTACGCCGGCACTGCCAGACAATCGCATTCCGCATCGGTTTACCTGTATAACGGTCCCACACAACAGTGGTTTCCCGCTGGTTAGTAATACCGATGCCTTTCACTGCGGAGATATCGATACCGGTCTTGAGAATTGCTTCATGCGCCCCGGCGATCGCTTTCTGGAAAAGCTCTTCGGCATCCTGTTCCACCCAACCAGGCTGGGGATAAACCGGATGCACTTCCTGATAGGCTTTGGACACAACCTGCCCGTCAGCGTTGATTAGGAGCGATGTAGTACCCGTAGTGCCTTCGTCGATAGCCAGAATATAATTTTGTTTCGGCATCGTAATTGTCCTGTCATTAATTTCGATAAGATTAGTTCAAGAATACCAAAACACCGGCCTTTTTACAATGCACGAATTGAAAAAGGAACGAAGATTTCACTGATAAATGACTAAAGTAAGTTCAGATAGCCATGGTGTTCGTTATATCATTAATATATTATTTATTTACATTAAATAGTTATTGACAAACGATAATTTTCTGTTTATAATACAGAAGACTAGTAAAAAAGGAGCGATACAATGAAGCAACGACAAGTTCAATTGAAAATGGTGGCAAAAATCCTGAGGATCATTTGTAACGTGGTATTTTGGATCACTACTGTGGGGTTCGTGTTGTTTTTACTCGCCAGTGTTTTTGTTTCACTTATTCCCAGGGATAATTTAGTAGTACCGGCAAATGTCTCCGGGTCTTTACAAGCAACGTTTGGGGGAACAATGGAATTTAAATTTGACCCGCCGGCAACCGGGGATATCATGATCAAACCTTTCCTTCAGGCGCTTTTTATGTGGATTTCCTTTGGCGCTTTGATGGTTTCGGTTATTTTATTTGAAGTCAAACGCATCCTGAAATCAGTNNAGAATAGGTAATGTAATAATTGAAACTCTTAAAATAAGTAATATGCATATCAGTTACTCACCCGATGGTAATTTACTGTTTACGGGTATTCTGATCCTGATACTTGCCGGTGTCTTTAAATACGGCAATTATTTACAGGAAGAGGTCGATTCAACACTGTAAGGAGAAAAATATGGCGATCATTATACGTTTAGACAGGGTATTGGCCGATAGGAAAATGCAGATGAACGACCTTGCGGAGAAAGTCGGTATCTCCAATGTCAACATGTCCAACCTTAAAACAGGTAAAGTCAAGGCGATCCGCTTTTCCACGCTGGAGGCGATCTGCAAGTACCTGAACTGTCAGCCGGGTGATATACTGGAATATCAATCGGATAGGAAATAATTTTTAACATCAAACGGAGATATAAAATGAAAGCGATCGTTTGCAACAAATACGGTTTGCCTGACGTGCTCGAATTAAAAGAAGTGGAAAAACCGGCGCCTGCCGACAATGAAGTACTGGTAAAAATTTACGCCTCGTCTGTGAATTTCAATGTTCTCGCTTATATGCTGGGGAAACCTGCCTTAGCCCGACTGATGGGGACCGGATTATTAAAACCAAAAGTCAAAATCCCCGGAGGTGACATCGCAGGCAAGGTTGATGCGATCGGTAAAAATGTGAAGGGATTTAAACCCGGCGATGCGGTTTTTGGCAACCTGGACGGTTGCGGTTACGGCGCTTTTGCCGAATATGTATCTGTACCGGAAAATGTACTAGCTCTAAAACCCATCAATATATCATTTGAGGAAGCGGCAGCCTCCGTTCAAGCTGCATCCGTCGCGCTGCAAGGGCTGCGTAAAGGGCAGATCAACGCAAATCAGAAGGTATTAATCTACGGCGCTTCCGGAGGCATCGGCACGTTTGCTGTGCGGATCGCCAAATCATTCGGGGCGGAAGTTACCGGTATCTGCAGCACGCGTAATCTGGACTTTGTACGCTCGCTTGGCGCAGACCATGTGATTGATTACACTAAAGAAGATTTTACCAAAAACGGACTAAAATATGATCTCATTCTGGCTACTGCCGGATACCATTCCATTTTTGAATACAAGCGCGCTTTAAATCCCCAAGGCAGTTATGTGATGATTGGAGGCTCAATGAAAGGGCCGCATGCCATGGCACAAATCTTTCAGGCTATGCTGCTGGGACCGTTGATTTCAACCGGCGGTAAGAAGCTCGGTAGCCTGAATGCGAAAGCAAGCCAGCCGGATCTTGTTTTCATCAAAGAGCTCATTGAAGCAGGCAAAGTCAAACCTGTAATAGATAAAAGTTATCCGTTGAGCGAAGTCGCTGCTGCGCTGCGTTATTATGAAGATAGGCACACCCGTGGAAAAGTAGTAATTACCATATAAAATATTGGAAAAAGGGACAAAGTGTAATGGCAAAAAAGGCCCTGATAGTATTATTTTCATATCATCACAAAAACACTGAACAAATAGCTAATGTTTTAGCAAAAGTGCTCGATGCTGATATCAAGACACCGCAACAGACTAACCCGGAGGAACTTAAAGAATACAACCTGATTGGTTTTGGTTCTGGAATATATGATTCCAAACATCATCAATCCTTGTTCGACTTTGTTGAGAGATTGCCGGAAGTCAACGGCAAAAAAGCATTTATATTCTCGACCTGTGGAGTCCCGATGATCGGTATGACGCCAGAGTATGTCGCCAGGAATCACTTTCAACTAAAAAATAAACTGCAAGATAAAGGTTATGTAATTGTCGATGAATTCAGCTGTGTCGGTTTAAATACAAATGCATTCCTGAGACATATCGGCGGAATTAACAAGGGCAGACCGAATGCGGAAGACCTCAGACACGCGGAAGAATTCGCGAAGAAGTTAAAAGGGAAAGTTAACTAAAAAGATCACCCAAATTCTTGGCTTCGTTTGCACGACGATCAGGCATAAAAGAGGGAGTGTTTTTACACTCCCTCTTTATTTTGACTGATTGTTTTACGGCTGGCTTATAATCCGAACATTTTAGCTGCGGAATGTGCGAGGTCCATACCGTATGGCAGGACACCAAGCAATATTACACCCAAGCAGCAGAGTATCAGCGCTAATCGCAGCGCGAAGGAACTATCAACCTTACCTTCGAACTTCGGTTCATTAAACCACATTACCCTGACTACCCGCAGGTAATAATAGGCTGAAACCACACTGTTCAGAACGGCGATAATGACCAGCCATAAAAAGCCTTGCTGCACTGCCGAACTGAATATGTAGAACTTGGCTAAAAAGCCGGCGGTCGGTGGAATACCGGTAAGCGAAATTAAACAAAGCGTTAATGCCAGAGAAATCATCGGCGCCCGCTTCCCCATGCCGTCGTAGTCGCTGATGCGGTCACTGCCGACCTTATTAGAGAGCGCAATTACCGCGATAAATGCTCCCAGGTTGGTAACCGCGTAACCGGCCAGGAAGAAAAGCAGACTGCTCTGTCCCTCGCTGCTCATTGCCGGGGATAAACCCATGGTAGCAATACCCAGGATCAAATAACCGGCCTGCGCGATACTGGAGTAGGCCAGCATACGTTTAATGTTCGTTTGCGGAATGGCCACAATATTGCCTACAGTCATACCGATGGCGGCCAGGACGGCGAAGATCATTGCCCATTCCTGACTTAACCATATCGGGAAACTGAAGGCCGAGTAGAATAGCCGCAGGATAACGGCGAAACCAGCTGCTTTGCTGGCAACCGAAAGAAAAGCGGTAATCGGCGTGGGCGCGCCTTCATAAACGTCGGGCACCCACATCTGAAACGGGAACGCGGCTATCTTAAAGCCGAAACCAACGATCAACAGTACCAATCCGAGCATCAGACCGGGAGCAGCTGACGCACCGGTCAAACCCATGTTTTGAATAGCCAGCGAAATGTCCCCCAATTGCGTCTTGCCGGTAAAGCCAAAGATAAATGCCATACCGTAGAGCAATATCGCGGAGGCAATGGCTCCCAGCAGCATGTATTTCAATGAAGCTTCGGAGGATTTGGCATCCTTTAAGAAGCCCACCAGAGCGTAGAACGAAATGCTGATCAATTCCAGCGCCACGAAGATCGTGATCAAATCTGCCGCGGCGGAAATGAGCATCATACCGATAGTAGATAACAGCACCAGCGCATAATACTCACCCTGGAATTCTTTAAATTTCGAAACGTAATCGGTCGAGGCCAGTATAACCAGCGCTGCCATCACCGGGAATATCAGTTTGAAAAACAACGCGAATTTATCTACAACCAGCATGTTGGCGAAGGTCATTTGCTCGTCGCCGCCCCACAAATAAACGGTGAAGCCAAAAGCGACGGCCAGACCGGCCAGGCTGACTACGGCCAGTAAACTTTTTCGCTGGACAAACAAATCAAGTAAAATCACCACAACTGCAGTGGCCAGCAAACTGATTTCCGGCGCGATTAACATTGGGTTCAAAAGCTTACTCCTCTCAGGTGCTTTCGGCTATTTCTTAGTATTACCCGCCAATCAGATGAATTATCGGGGAAATGCCTGTCTTAATAATATTGGTTAATATCGATGGGTCCAGACCGATGGTGAAAATCAAGATAATGAAAATAGCGGAATACACCCGTTCCAGTTTGTCCGCGTCATGCACACCGTTGAACTTATCCAGCGGCGGACCGTAAAATACCCGCTGCAGTAACCACAAAATGTACCCGGCGCCCATCAGGATGCCAAGAATCGCAATCACCGTAAATATATGAATTAGAGTGCTGTTATTCTGGAAACTGCCTAAAAAGGTCATGAATTCCGCTATAAAACCGCTGGTGCCGGGCACACCCATTGCGCCCAAGCCTGCGATAGTGAAGATCACTGTGACGATGGGTATCTGCCGGGCCAGACCACCCAACTTAGCAATGTCGCGCTCGTGGGTATTGTGCATGATCAGTCCGGAGGTGGCAAACAACAGGCCGGTGATCAAACCGTGGCTGACCATTTGCATCGTCGCGCCTACCATACTAACCTGGGTCAGCGCGAAAATGCCCAGCAAAACAAAGCCCATGTGGCTGACACTGCTGTATGCGATCAGCCGTTTGATATCCGTTTGCTTTAGCGTAACCGCTGCGCCGTAGATAATATTCACGACCGCAAGGGCAATAAATAAGGGAGCATATTGACGGGCAACATCCGGGAAAAACGAGACGCAAATACGGATCATGCCATAGCCGCCCATTTTTAGCAGCGCGCCTGCCAACACTACGCTGACTGCGGTTGGCGCATCGGTATGGGCATCCGGTAACCATGTATGGAATGGGAAGACCGGTAACTTGACCGCAAATCCGCCGATTAACAGGAAGAACATCAGGACAGTAGGAACAACCGTAACGTACGAGCCGATACCGTTTTTCATGATATCGACCATACTCAGACTACCGGTGGTGAAATACAAGCACAGGATACCGGCTAACATCATCGCGCTGCCGAACAACGTATAAAGTACGTACTTCAGGGCCGAGTATTCTTTTCTGCCCGCACCCCAGATCGAGATCAGAAAGAACATCGGGATTACTTCAATTTCCCAAAAGATAAAGAACAACAAAATATCGAGTGAAACGAACACGCCCAGGATGCTTCCTTCCAGTAAAAGCAGCCAGGCAAAATACTCGCGGGGGCGCAGGTCGATTTTCCAGGAGATCAATACAACCAAAAAACCCAATAAATCCATTAACAGGAAAAGCGGCAGACTGATGCCATCCAAACCTACATGGTAATATGCTTTTATTAAAGGAATCCATGATAAATTGGCGTCGAACTGCATTACACCGGCCATTGCCGCCGAACGGTCGAATTGCAGGAACACTATTATCCCGAAAATGAGGGGGATCAGAGTAAAAAGCGCTGCAATGTATTTAATCAGCTTTGCCCGTGAATTCGAGATACAAGCGATTATAAGCGCTCCCAGCATCGGGAGAAATATTATCAATGAGAGAACAGTATTATTAAAATTCAATGTTCTACCCCCTTACAGGTAATTACACTCTACTAAATATAAACACACTGGCAATTAAGGCAATGATGCCCAGTCCAATCACCAGGCCATAGAACTGTAATTGTCCGGTCTGTGCTTTTCTGACTGTTTTACCGGCTGCTAATGTCGTGCCGGCCACGCCGTTTACCGCGCCGTCCACACCGTTTCGATCGAAAGCGAACAAGCCGGCGAAGAAATTCTTTACGATTACTTTTTGGATCATAAAGGTGTTCAGCCCGCCGTCGATGACTTTGGTATCAAAGAAATGAGCTGCTTTGAAAAGACCACCCATCAGGACTTTCTTTACGATAATACCTTCATACAGCTCATCCACCCAATATTTGTGATAAAACAACTGGTACACCGGCTGGAACCTTTTACCCAGCGATTCGGCGGAAATCCATTTGCGGCTGTATATTGCATAAGCCAGGAATATACCCGACAAAGCCAGTATCAGCGATATCCACGGCAGTGGTTCTTTAAAGATACCGAATAATCCTTCGACGATACTATGTGTTTCTCCCGCGCCGAAGAANNAGTCAGCACCATCAGCGGTATCGTCATCACGGAAGAAGACTCATGCAGATGGTGTTCTTTACCGCGGTAGGTACCGCCGAAGGTCAGGAAGATGACACGGAACATGTAGAAAGCAGTCATAAACACGGTGATTAAAACCAGGACAAATATTACAGGCTGTTTATCGAGCGCCTGTGCGAGAATCGCGTCTTTGCTCCAGAAACCGGAAAGCGGCCAAATACCGGCCAGACTGGTAGCGGCGATCAGGAATGTAATGTATGTCTTGGGCATTGCCTTACGCAACCCGCCCATCTCCCGCATGTCAAAGGTCTGGGTAGCGTGATTGATGCTGCCCGCGCCAAGGAATAACAAAGCTTTAAAAAAGGCATGATTGAACAGGTGGAAAATGCCGACGGCAACCCCACCGGTCGCCAGGCCGAGCATCATATACCCGAGCTGGCTGATAGTGGAATAGGCAAGCACACGCTTAATGTCGTTCTGCACCAAAGCGATAGAAGCCGCAAAAATAGCCGTGAAACCACCGACAATAGCGACGGCAGTTAAAGCAGTGGCCGAATGTTCGAAGAGCGGATAGGTACGGGCAACCAGGAACACACCGGCGGCAGCCATCGTAGCGGCATGGATCAAAGCGCTGACCGGTGTTGGGCCTTCCATNNCCAGACATGCAGCGGGAATTGCGCGGATTTACCGACTGCGCCGGCGAAGATACCGATTGCCGCCCAGGTCAGGACGCTGCCGGCGAGCATACCGCTGACAGCCATCCCCTGCAATTCCGCGATATTAAATGTTCCTGTCTTTGAATATAACAGGATGATGGCGGCTAAAAACCCGAAGTCGCCAATACGGGTAACGATAAAAGCCTTTTTGGCGGCGTTGGCTGCTGACGGCTTATGAAACCAGAAACCAATGAGCAGGTAAGAACATAAACCGACCATTTCCCAGAACATGAATGCCAGCAGCAAGCTGTCGGCCATGACCAGGCCCAGCATAGCCGTTGTGAATAAAGACATCGCCGCGTAATACCGGTGATACCCGGGGTCATCCTTCATGTAGCCTTGCGAGTAGATCTGCACCATCAGACTGACCACAGTCACGACCATCAGCATAATACCGGTCAGCGAATCTATCATTAACCCCAGGTGCATGGTAACACCGTTCTCAATGATGACCCAATTGATCTCCGGCACGATGAGTTGATGGTTCTCCGCGCCGATCAGTTTGAATAAAACGATCAGTGACAAAATAAAAGAAGCGGAAACCGCTGCAATAGTAACGTAACCGGCCAGTTTCGGTTTGTCCTTAAACATGGGTTTAAGGATTAAGGATACTACCAAAAATGACAGGAACGGCAGTAAAAATATCAACCAGATAAAATTGTTTTGCATTATCTTACCATTTCATCAAATCGATTTTATTTGCGTCAATCGTCTCTTTGTTACGATAAATAGAAATTATGATTGCCAGACCCACTGCAGTTTCCGCCGCGGCCACGGCCATCGCGAAGAGGGCAAAAACCTGACCGGTCAACTCCGTCGGCACGATAAACCGGGAAAATGCGATCAGCGCGATATTGACTGCGCTCAGCATTATTTCGATCGACATCAAAATTACAATCGCGTTATGTTTAGCCAGCGCGCCGTAAAGCCCGATGGAAAACAAGATCGCGGACAATACCAGATAATGCTCTAATCCGATCGTCATTTTTTCCTGTCCTTCACTAAAACGATTGCGCCCAGGATCGTAGCGAGTAACACTGTCGGCAGAATCTCTACCGGCAAGATATAACCGTTTGTACCGAAGAGCTTAACACCAAGAGCAGCGGTAGTGGTTGCGTCCGGCGCCGCGGTGGAAATTTGCCACTGTGTTTTCAATATTGCCCAGATGACGCCGCTGCAGAATAAAGCCGCGATGATNNATCGAAATAGCCCCGATGTAAATCAGGATTTGCATTGCAGCCAGAAAATCGGCATTTAATAAAATAAAGATTCCGGCCACACCGAAGAAGCAGGTAATCAGCAGCACTGCCGCTCTAAATACATTCTTCAGTAGCACTACCCCTAATGCAGCGCCGATAATAGCTACCGCAAATATCCAGAAAGCAATTACTTGTCCCATATCTTCCCATCAATTAATAGTGTTTGTTTCGGCAATTTCGCTTCATTTTCCGGGCTGTAGTAGCCGCTCGGTTTAGACTGCCCGGTCATTAATATATCTTCTTTGGTCTGTTTCAATTTTTTGCGGGAGTAGACCGCCTTTTCGTAATCGCGGCTCATGAACAGGCATTTTTGGGGGCAAGCCTCAACACATAATCCGCATGAGATACAAACCCCGGTGTCAACGTCCATTTTATCCATTTGTAATTTTTTATTTTCATCGCGGGATGTCACCATCGTGATACAGCTAACAGGACACGCCCTCGCGCACATACTGCAAGAAATACAGGCTGCTTTGTTCCAGACAAGTTGATTTCCCCGGCTGCGACGGGAAATATTCAATTTCTTTTCCGGGTATTGCGTCGTAATAGGGGTGCGAATGGCATTTTTCATTGTGACGATCATGCCTTTGGCAATCCCTTCGCCGTAGCTTTTAAGCTTCAACTTTATCTCCCTTCGTCCGGAACAACCGTGAGAATGCCAGTATTAATACCGCCGAGATTACAATATTGACGCCCACGATCACCCATTTCGAAAGATCGGGCCAAACAACCACCTGAATACCCGTAATCAGCAGGTTGATAAAAGCCAGCGGTAACAGGAATTTCCAGGCGAATGCCATTACCTGGTCGATGCGCAAACGGGGCAAGGTGGCGCGCACCCAGATAATCAGCGTAAAAACCGCAAAAACTTTGATCAGGAACCAGAGTACGGGCAGTAATGGCATTGAGTCCAACGGACCTTTCCACCCGCCGAGGTATAAAGTCGTAATAATCGTTGAAATGGCGATCGCTTCCGTGTATTCGGTGAGATAGAATAACGCGAACTTGAAACCGGAATACTCAATGTTATAACCGGCAACGATTTCACCTTCTGCTTCCAGCAGGTCGAAGGGCGTGCGGTTAACCTCGGCGAGAGATGCCAGGAAGTAAATCACAAAACCTAACGGCTGTAACAGGATAAACGGGATACTCTGGGACTGCACAATGCCGTTCATGGAAAGTGTTCCGGCGAATAAAACCACGCCGATAATTGCCAGCGCAAGCGGGATTTCGTAGCTGACGACCTGGGCAATTACACGCATGGCGCTGATGAGCGCATATTTATTATTGGAAGCCCAGCCGGCCATCACCTGGCCGACGATACTGATAGAACTGATGGCCACGATGTACAGGATACCGATATTCAAATCAACTAAAGAAGCGCCGTTTGAAAAAGGTATCACGGCAAAAACCATGATCGCGGGAACGATGGCAACTGCCGGAGCCAACAAGTGGATTATNNCCAATCCGGTTAGGCCCGATGCGGATCTGGAAACGGCTGATCACCCTGCGTTCAAACCAGATAAATCCCATTGCCATCAGGATGACAAAACCTAAAACAATCAGGACGAAGATGATCATATGACTCCAGAAGCCCCACGGCCAATCCGGAGCCAGCATCGAAGCATGAACACCCGCGGGTAAAACACTGCGCCCTAAGATAGACATTACCTGTCCACCTCCCCGACGCAGATATCAATGCTGCCGAATATCGCCATTGCATCCGCGATCTTCACACCGACGAGCAGTTCTTTTAAAACTGTCAAATTGATTAGAGAAGGCGGACGGACATGTAAACGGTAAGGATTAGTGGCGCCGTCAGATACCAGGTAAAAACCGAGTTCGCCTTTCGGTCCTTCGATGTGTCCGTAAGCTTCACCTTTGGGTGGGCGTAAAACCTTCGGGATTTTAGCCTGGATTTCGCCTTGGGGCAACTGGTCTATCGCCTGTTTGATAATAGCAATGCTCTGGTGCATTTCTTCGATTCTGACGCGATAACGATCGTAGATATCCCCAACCAAGCCGATTGGTACTTCAAACTTAAAGCGGTCGTATACCGAATAAGGGTCAGCTTTGCGGATATCCCATTTTACGCCGCTGCCGCGCAATACCGGGCCGGCAGTAGAGTAGTTGATCGCGGATTCCTTGCTCAGAATACCGACATTTTTAGTACGCACCAATACGATCTCATTCTCCGCTAAAAGCTGTTCGTATTCATTAATGAATCCGGGCAGGCTGTCGATGAATTTTTTCAACGCCGGTAAAAATTCTTCAGGGATATCCTGACTGACGCCGCCGATGCGCATATAATTATAGGTCAGCCGCTGGCCGCAAACCATATCGAACAGGTCCAGTATCTTTTCTCTTTCCCTGTACATATAGAGAAGCGGGGTCAGAAAAGCGCCGATATCATTCAGGAGAAACCCCACTGCCATAAGGTGGCTGGATATTCTCATCAGCTCGGCCATGATCACGCGCAGGTACTCTGCGCGTTCAGGGACCTGGATTCCGGCCAGTTTCTCAACAGCGACCACATATGCCTGGTTATTGGTCATTGAAGCCAGGTAATCCAGCCTGTCGGTAAAAACAATATCCTGTGGATAGGTTAAACCCTCTGCGAGTTTCTCAATACCGCGGTGCAGATAACCGAAAACCGGTTCCACGTCCTGGATAACTTCGCCGTCGAGCGTCAGCCGCATGCGGAATACCCCATGTGTACTGGGATGCTGCGGACCGGCATTGAGGATAAATGTTTCGGTTTTGAGCGCCATTATTGTTTGAAATCCTTTCGCAGTGGATATCCCTGGAATCCGTCCCATAGGAAGATGCGCTTCAAATTAGGATGCCCGTTAAAAGTGATACCGAAGAGGTCGTAAATCTCCCGCTCCTGAAAATCCGCGCCGCGCCACAGGCTCACGACTGAAGCCAATGCCGGTTTCTCGCGATCGGTCAAGCGGGTTTTTAAAATCAGGGCTTGATTGTGCTCGAGGGAAACTAAATTATAAATCACTTCAAAATTGGTCTGATAATCAACCGCTGTCAGATAATTAAGGTAATTAAAATCGAAGCCCGCCGTTGTTTTTAAGAAAGAAGCTGCCTGAAACAATTGTTCAGCTTTGACAACAATTGTATTACCGTTCGATTCAACGATGCTGCCGGGCAGCGCCGCTTCGAGTTTGGCAACTACTTCAGTGACGGGTAGAGCTGTCGTCATGCCTGCTTCCTTTTCTGGAGGGTGCTTTGCTTTTTAATCTTTTTATGCAGCATCTGTATTCCGTAAAGCAGAGCCTCGGGGCGGGGCGGGCATCCCGGCACATAAACGTCGACGGGAACGATCATATTGACACCGGGCACGACCGCGTAGGAATTCTTGAATAAACCTCCGCTGATCGCGCAGGAACCCATCGCAATAACCCATTTCGGTTCGGACATCTGATCGTAAATCCTTCTCAATTGCGGCGCCATTTTCCAGGTCAAAGTACCGTTTACAATTAGTAGATCTGCCTGACGCGGCGAAGGGCGGAAAATTTCCATGCCGAAGCGGGAGATATCGAATCGTGACGATGCGGCGGAAATCATTTCGAAAGCGCAACAGGCTAACCCGGCGTTGACCGGCCACACGGAAGATGAACGCGCCCAGTTTATCAAAGCATCGGCTGAGCCTAAGATGAAATTGTGGCTGCCTTCTTCACTTTGCCAGGCATCCGGGTCTTCAATGGCGATTTTATATTGTTTCTGCAGGGACTCGATGCCTTCGCCCTCTTTTTTATCCAGATCACGATCTGAATAGCCTTCGGGTTTCGGCAAGTTGTTTAATTCCATTCAAGAGCCTTTTTCTTCCATGCGTAAATGTAACCGATGGAAATAATGAAAATAAAGATCAAAATACCCATCAAAGCAGGCGCGCCTAGCTGCCTCAGCTGCACTGCCCAGGGATAGAGAAAAACAACCATTACATCCAGTGTCACGAAAATCAGCGCGTAAAAGTAATATCTGAAGTTAAACTGTATCCAGGTTTTGCCAGTGGTTTCCATACCGCATTCATATGTAAGATACTTCTGCGAATTAGGTTTGCGTTGCACGACACCGAAAAACCGGAGCAAAATCGGCAGACCGATAGCGACAACTGCAAAACCAACAGCGGCGAGCAGCAAATAGGCAATATAAGTATAGTCTGTTAGCAATTTATGCTCCTTTCTAAGAATTTAGCATATAAAAATGCCGTTAGCAATACATATTGGTAAATCTTTACTTCTTTTTTACCAGCCTCGTCAGTTCTTGCCCTAATCCAGCCCATGTGATGAGGCTATTAAGTAACTCCGCCAATTTCATCGTAGCCACGCCGATGACACTGTCGGCACCACCATAATACACAAACAGGTCATCGCCTATCACCACTGCACCGCAGGGAAAAACAACGTTATTGACCTGTCCGTTTAATTCATANNGCCACATAATATGTCATCGGCTGGGTTTTCCGGGAAACACAATGATACAATAACAGCCACCCTTCCTTAGTCTCGATCGGCGGCCCGGAGATCCCGATTTTTTCCGTATCCGGTAATTCGTCTTTGGGGCTCATAATCACGGTCCCCTTAAGCCACCTGTTACCTTCGAAATCCAGGTCATCTACATAATCAAGCCAGATGCTGACCCCCAGTCTGTGCAGAATTGCATACTTCCCTTTGATCTTCTTCGGGAATAGCGCTGCATCTTTGTCCGGCACATTGGGGGGCGAGATAATGATCGGGCGAGACCAATTCCAGCACCGCGCAATGAAATCATCTACTTTGATATAAGATAATGCTACCCGCGGTTCGCTCCTGCCGTTGAAAGCGGTATATAACATATAAATAGTATCGCCGATTCTGGTTAATCTGGGATCTTCGCAACCGGAATTGCCGCCCGGCACTAATTTTGCTTCGAAGGCTTCTCGCGGAGTATATATCGGTTCGGACGGACGGTCATCAAAATTATAGCCGTCACCGCTGGAAGCAAACCCGATTACTGATGTATTATCTTCAGACATTGCCCGGTAAGCCAGATGCACCCTGCCGTATTCATACAAAGCTGTTGGATTAAAAACTGCCCGGCTCTGCCAGGCTAATTTGGGATCGGGCTTGATGATCGGATTCCCGGGATAACGGTTTAGTCTGATCTGTTTGATCTTGGTTTCCAGCATATCATCCAATAACACATCCAGCTTACAGGTAGCTACCGCGCAGGTTGTATCGGCAGCGCCGTAATAAATATGCAGCATACCATCTTTTACCATCGCCCCTGTCGGAAAAACTATATTCGGCACTTTTCCGTATTTTTCGTATTCTTCCTGCGGCACCAGCAGCGGCTTATCTGTCCGCGCTATAATGCGTTGCGGGTTGTTGATATCCAGCAGCGCCGCTTCGATACCGAATACCGCCGGCGGTGAAAAATAGTTCTGGATGTAAGAATAAATGAGCAGCCAGCCGTATTTTGTCTTGATCGGCGGAGCGCCCGCTTCGATATGGTCTTTCGGCGACCGCTCCAGGGCAATAATATTGTCGTTCAGGAGTGAATACCAGCCTTCCCAATAAGTCGGTGACCACATTTGCTCCTCGCGGTCAAAATAGGCCACCGCAATCCGCGTCGGCGGTAGATCCGTGTTCACACTCAAAACAACTGCGTACCGACCGGCCACTTTTTCCGGAAACAGCGACATCGCTTTAGAATTGAACGGGGTGACCAGGTGTTTTTCATCAATTTTCTTGAAATTATGTGTGATTGCGCATCCGACTTTAATGCAAGACGCGCAGAAAGGGAAAGTTGATAATGCAGTGTAGAATATGTAGAATTTGCCGTTTATTTTAGTGACCCGCGGGTCTTCACAACCAAACTTTTCCCAGTCGTATTCCGGCTTGATGAACTGCCGCCGGTTCTTGAAATGGATGCCGTCGTTGCTCAAAGCATAACCGATGGTCGAAACCGGTAATTCAAAACCATCTATACTCTGCGGAGAGGAGACAGCCCGGTAGACAAAATGAATTTTACCTCCGGCCTGGGCCGGACAACCGTTAAACGCGCCGTCAGCTTCCCAGGTGTTTTCGCTCAAAGGTATTAATATGGGATTTTCTTCGGAACGCCTCATATCAGTCATAATCTTTACATCCTAGTGTTTTTCTCTGATTCTAACCAAATTTTACCATTTTAGTCCCGCATTTCGTGCAGACACCATGGACGGCGTGTTTCAAGTTTTTCATAACAAAGTGACGTTGATTTTTCATTTCCATCTTCTTCCTGCATCTCAAACAGTATCCGACGATATGCTCTGTTGAAGTCACAGAAATATTAGAAGGGGTGTTCACCGGATAAGTGATGTGGGTCACTTCACTCTCGCGGCAAAGTTGAGATAGAAATTCGGGCATTTTCGCTGTCGCTACACAGACAACCATATCAGCCCCGCCGTAATAAACAAACAAACGGTCGTTTAAGACAGCTGCACCGCAAGGGTAAACCACTCCGGATTTAAGACCGTCGTTTTCATAGCTCGCTTCGGGTTCCAGTATCGGGTTTTTTGTTCTGGCTAAAACGCGGGTCGGTTCTTTTATGTCAAGTAACATCGCCCCTATCTTGTACCGCAAGTCATCCTTCTCATCGATGGCATGATAGATAAAAAGCCAACCTTCTTTAGTTCTAATCGGCGGCGGACCGGCTGCCACTTTCAGGCTGTCCCAACTCAAACTTTTAACTGAAATTTTATAATGCCCTTCCAGCCACCTTGTCTTGCCGTCAAAATCCAGGTCATTCACAAAATCTATTAATATATTCGGGAAAATGCGGTGGAAAATAACAAATTTGCCATTTATTTTTTCCGGTAATATGCAGGCATTTTTATCAACAACTCCGGGAGGGGATATCAGTACCGGTTTCTTCCAATTCCATTTCTTCTGCAGGAAATCATCAATATTGATGGAGCTCAATGCCACCCTGGGAGGGGTATACCCGTCATAAGCGACATAGGTCAGATATACCCGGTCTTCGATGCGCGTTAGCCTGGGATCTTCACAGCCGCCACCCCCACCTCCACCGGACTCATACGGGCTGAATATACCGGTTTCCAGATGGGGTAAAGACCCAACCCCTTCAAAGGGCTCTCGTGGTATGTACACTGGTTTTTCGAGGCGTTCGTTAATATGAAAACCGTCGATGCTGGATGCATAGCCAAGCAGCGAATTATCCGTCTCTCCGATTGCCCGGTACAATATGTGGATTTTGCCGCCCTCGTGGATAACGGCAGGGTTAAAGACCGCTTTTGTCTCCCACCAGTGTCTGCTATCCGGTTTCAGGATGGGATTTCCCTCGAACCTTAGCAGAACCGGTGATCGTCTTACCTGCCCTTGAGTTCTCTTTTTCGGTTGCATATTACACCCCCGATACTCGATATCTTCAGGACTGGTTCAGATTCGTTACAATTTTGTAACTGCAACCAAATACTAGCACAATGCATATCAGCTTTCAATCGTATAATGTGTGAAATAATTTAGTAATGTTATTAAGTTGAATGCCCGCGTCTTAAACTAATTCCCGCCAATATCAATAGTCCGATAGCGTAGCCGGCCAATACACCGATTTCTTTGCCGATGTTTGCCAGGCCTTTTCCTTGCAGCATCAGCGCCCTGATGCCGTCTACACCGTAAGTAAGCGGCAGGAATTTGGCCAGCCACTGCAAATAATCCGGCAATTGATCAACCGGAAAAATCAGCCCGCACACAAAAATTTGCGGCACGATGATCAGCGGGATAAATTGCACCATCTGGAACTCATTCCGGGCAAAAGCAGATATAAAAATACCCAGTGATACTGCCAGTATCCCAATTAAAATCTGAAAAATGATTATTTGCCACAAATCGCCTCGAAAATCGACTTTAAGTACGTATACAGAATAAAAAAACAAAATCAATGTCTGAGCTATTGCAAACAGGAGAAACCCCAGCAAATAACCGCCAAGGATATCGATTCTGGAAACGGGTGAAGCCATCAACCTTTCGCGGGTACCTTGGGAACGTTCCCTTAAAAAAGCAATCCCGCTGAGCAGGAAACCAAAGAACAGTATCAAAGTCGCCAGCATTGCCGGTAACGTCATATTCAGCATCATTTTATCCGGAATTGAAACTCCGAAGAGGCTGGCAATAACTAACGGCACTATGATAATCAGCACCAGGGTGCGCGGGTCGCGTACCATTTGCGTAATCGTCCTTTGAGCGATCGGTAATACGTTATTGAACATTGGTCTTGACCTCCCCGTGTCGAATAAAATACAAAAACGCGTCTTCAAGACTGGCATCTGGCTTTCCGGTGGCTGCGCGGAGTTCGGCGGGAGTCCCTAGCGCAATGATTTTCCCTTCACGCATAAAACACAATTGACGGCAGTGCGCGGCATCATCCATCGTATGGCTGGAGATAACAAGCGTCGTGCCGGCTTTGGTCAGATTTTCAAAATATTCCCAGAAATGCACGCGCAATTCGGGATCCAGTCCAACCGTCGGTTCATCCAGAAAAAGCAGAGGAGGTTGATGCACAATAGCGCACGCCAGACTGACGCGCTGCTTCATTCCTCCGCTCAACTGAGAAACCGAAACGTCCCTCTTGGGCATCAGTTCCACCAGATCGATGATTTCGTCCACCCGTTTACGCCGCAGCTGGCGGTTTCGCAATCCATAAATATGGGCAAAAAAACCGACATTCTGTCTGACTGTTAATTCGTTGTATAACGAAGGCAATTGAGGCATGTAACCGGTATTCGCGGCGTTTGCGGTGGACGGCGCTTTGCCGAGGCAGTATATGTTTCCCCTATTCGGTTTTAGCAAACCAACCATCAATCTGATCAAAGTTGTTTTGCCCGCTCCGTTGGATCCTAGAAGGCCGAAACTAATACCTTTTGAAATTTCCAGTGAAGCGTCATCGATAACCTTTAAGTGTCCGTAGTTAAAATCGACTTTATCAACCTTAATCGCATGTTCTATCATCGTTTCTCCTGTTTTTACTCTTTATCCTTTTTTTAGTCCGAAAAGAATAAAGTTCATGATTTCGTCGTCCAATTGTTTCGGCGGTATCCGGTTTAACGGACTGGTCTCTCCTTCCGCCATTCGCAGCAGGCTCATTCCTATCATCATACCGCCGATCAAACGAACGATAATTGCCGGTTCCAGCTTGCGAAATTCGCCTGATTCCATGCGAACGCGATAGATGTTTTCCATGCGTCCCAGAAACGGTTTCATCAATTTTTCAGCAAATATTGTACGCAATTTAGCGTCCCGTTGTATGTCTCCTAATAACGCCAGCAGGTGAACCATAGTATCGCCCTGTAGAAATCCCATTCTATTTGTAATTGCGTCTTTCAGGATATTCGGGTACTCTTCATTAGCTTTTTTGGCAAAGATATCCGCGATCGGGTCCATTATCAGTTTTTCCACCGCTGCGATAAACAATTCCCGCTTGCTGGGGTAATAAATATAGATGGTACCGACTGCTAAACCTGATAATTTTGCAATCTCCGGCATTGTAGCATCCGTGTAACCTTTACGCACGAATATTTCTGTAGCAGCGTTCAAGATTTGCTCCTGACGTTTAGCTCCAATCTGTTGTTTACGCGATTCCCGATCAGTCATGCCTTTCTCCACTTATTGGTTTACCCGATATTAAACGCCTAATAACTTTTAGTATTTCCTTTGACCTTCGATGCAATTACAAAATATAGTAAAGGTAAAACTTGATAAACGAAACCTAATATTACCGATATTAATATTTATTTTAGTTTTAATTCACGGGAATTAATGAAATGGTAGTATGCATAAATTAATAGCGGCAGATACACACACATTCCGGTTATTAATCCAGATGCGTATCCCCTTTTTCTGAATGCGGCGATTATATGTATCACTCCGTTGACAAATAGCAGTCCGGCAATCGAGAGGCTAAACGCCAGATTGCTTTTTCCAACAAATATTATTATAACGGCTAATAACACTTGTAACCCGTTTATAATAATTATCGCTGGTAATGTAATTACATGGATTAATTTCGGGTTGAACTTTTTCCTCAAGTTAATAAACCCGCCAGGAATAATATATTCTTCAAAAATATGAAGAACTGAAGCCAGTAGAAATGATATAAATATCCCGTTCATATTGATCTCATAGCGAATTTTTACCGGCTTTATTCAGACTTAACGAGGTTCTCTTAAATTATGAATGAATGTTCATTCATTATATTTCCTGAAATTTGTTTTGTCAACGGCCACTATCAGACGGGATAAAACAGACTAAATACCCGGCAAACTAACGTCATGTTGCAGAATCTGCCAACCAATGGCATAATTTTACTAATTCATTATTATTAAATAATTAACCCGATGCGAGGAAACAATATATGGCGATTAAAAGATTATCACTCGGCCTGGATATCAGCACTCAGAGCATTTCCGCGGTTTTAATCGATATTGATTCGAGAGAGATAATTTACCGGTATTCGCTGGATTACCAGAAGGACGCCAGGTTAAAAAAATACGGTATCCAGGGACAGAACTACATTCTACCGCCCGCGCATGACGGCGAAGCAAATCAACCGCCGAAAATGTTCCTGGCCGCGATCGATGCGTTGTTTACAGACATGAAAGCAGCTGCCGTGCCGATGCGGGATATCCTTGTGTGCAATACTTCAGCGCAGCAGCACAGTCACGCCTATCTAAACCACCAGGCCCGCACTATTTTTGGTAAATTGAATATTCCCGGTTACACGAAATCAAATCTGGTAACTGCGTTGGGCAGTATTTTTTCACTGAATATAGTCCCCACCTGGATGACCTCCGATACGGGGAAGCAAGCCGATTTTATCCGGACATTTATGGGCGGACANNGAAGGCTATCAGGAAACGGAACATATTCATTTACTCAGCAGTTTGATCCCCGCGGTTCTTACCGGTAATTCCCGTGTGCCGCTGGATTATGGAAATGCCTGCGGCATGTCGATGATGGAATACTCTACCAAAGACTGGTCGGTCAAACTGGTCAAAGCCGTTGCTGAAGGTTTACCCGGCGGCGAGAGCACATTGCGCAATAAGTTGCTGCCCATTGTGTCTCCTTTGACGATCGACGGGCGTATCGCTACTTACTTCATCGAAAGGTACGGTTTTAGTCCTGATTGCCGGATCCTCGCCGGGTCCGGCGATAATCCGCAGTCCAAGGTATTGGTTACCGGTAATCTATTGAGCCTTGGTTCTAGCTTTGTCAACATGACCGCAACCGACGGTAAGCATATGGATATGAGCGGCGCTTCAAATGCGATGTTTGACGGTATCGGACGGCCGTTCATGTTCAGTTGCCGCACAAATGGCGCGCTGGTCTGGGACCAGTTACGCGCTTTACATGGACTTAACAAAGAAGAATATGAACCGGCGGAAAAAGCACTGAGAGAAACACAGGTGGGACGATTTATGGCATTCTGGCAACCGAGGGATGAATCATTCCCGGTTTCCGGCAAGTTTGATATGGTCAGAACCACGCACAGCGGTCCTGAGTTCGGAGCAGACTACTCGGGCCTGATCGAAACCACTCTCGGTATGGTTTATCTATATTCAAAAACATTCGCCAAAGAATCCACAGATCCGCTGTATGTGACCGGCGGCGCAAATAAAAGTCCGGAAATCCTCCGCAGAGTTGCCGCGATCTGGAATCAACCCGTCGTCCGCATCGAAGAAGTCGGCGCCGCGCTGGGGGCTGCTGCCGCAGGCGCTTACGCATTCCTGAAAACCACAGGTAAGGAAGTCAAAATCGAGGAAATCAATAAGAAGCTGCTGAAGAAAGGCGATTTGATCAATCCAATGCCAGCTGATGTTAATGCTTATCACAGCAGCGGCGGTTACCTCGAACAATTAGCTGCCGCCGCAGACAAAATTATTAAAGCATATCCCGGTAAATAGCAGGCAATTCCAGCGCACTTTACGGTTGTCTCACACTGAAAATACAACCGCAGTAATTCTGGCGGTAGATACGATATTGTTTTGCCAGTTGCACAGCGCGTTGAGAACCGCCCTGTTTTTTTAAGTCCCTAGCCAGGAATTTATCTCCGCCGATTTCCCGGCCGATACGGTTAATTGTTTCCGTAGATTTCTGCGGCCCGATGGTCAGCGTCGTGGTGAAAGCGTCAAACCCATTGTTGAGCATATATTCGTACGCCGCTTGCAGTCTGATCCTGAAACAAATCTTGCACCTTTCCCCGCCTTCCGGTTCTTGCGCCAGTCCTGCAGTGCTTTCCATCCATTTTACCGGGTCGTAAGCTGGCACAATTAACGGAAAATCCATTATTCCGGAAATCGTTTGCGCGGCCAACAGGCGTTTAGTGTATTCTGCCTCCGGTCCGATATTGGGGTTAAAGTAAAAACCGGCAATCTGATGACCTTCCGGCAACAACTTCTCCACTGAACCAGCGGCGCACACTCCACAACAAACATGCAATAGCAGCTTCATTTCACACTACCACGAATCTAAAATACGATTAATCTCAAGAAATGAAGTAAAAGGAACGCATTTGAGACCGGTAAGCCGGCAGTGCTCCAGCAGGCTTTCGGTGGCAAACACATGATGGGCGCCTTTGGCCGGAGACAAGTCCGATGTGCCGTTACCAATATAAATTACATAGTAGCCTTCGCTCAGGTATTGTTCGACGAATTTTTCTTTAAATCCGCTGTCCACTGTACTGCCATCCGGCCCGATATAGCGAACGCTGAGCGTATTGGCATGAAAAACGGTTTCGGAGGCGTGATACTCCAGATCTTTTAAGCCCCTGTCCTCCAAAATCTGTTTGATGTAGAAATCCAATCCGTTACTGACGATGACCAGACGAAATCCCTTCTTCCGGCACACTTCTACAAATTCATTAAAGCCGGGGCGTATTATTACTCTATTTTCGATGTAATCCAGCATCGCTTTCTTACTGGCTCTGACCAAACCAAAAGCTCTTTCATTGAATTGTCCGACGGTTATTTTACCATCCGCGTATTCCTGATTTATCACATGCCAATCGCCCTTTGCGAAGGCATCCAGGAGCATAAAACTAATATCGTCTTCGGTTACGGTGCCGTCAAAATCACACTGCACCAGGATCTTCTTTGCCATTTCCAATTCGCTAATTACCTCTATTTTAAATACGGGAATAATCCGGTTATCATTTCATTCCTGACTAAAATGATACCAAACAAGTCCCGCCGCGTCCAATTTGGCACCCGTTTATTCATTGATAACCACCCAACTCGTATTATTCGCATGTAACGATATGTTAGAATTTGAAGAGTTGATCAGTGCCCCTGTCAAGTAATATTTCAATCAAATGCGCAAGTCCCTCACCGCGCATTAAGGAAATCTTACCAAATGCAAAACACCGAAAACCATACGAATAGAAACTCCGTTCTCCTGATTACTACCGTTATCTCGTTTTTAGTTCCTTTTATGGCTTCCGGACTGAACATCGCGCTGCCGACCATCGGCGAAGAGTTCAATCTTGATGTTATCTTTTTAAGCTGGTTAACAACTATTTATATACTGATGTCCGCTTCGCTACTGATACCGTGGGGTAGATTAGCCGACATTCACGGCAGAAGGCGGATATTTACTATCGGCACAATTATATTTACTATAGGCTCTATTTTATCTTTCCTGTCTGTGAACGGATTCATGCTGCTGGTTTCGCGCGCTATTCAGGGTATCGGCGGCGCCGCCACCTTTGCTACCTGTGTGGCAATCCTGACTTCAGAATTCCCTCTGGCGGAACGCGGCAAAGTTTTGGGACTTAATACTGCCGCTATCTATCTGGGACTCTCAACGGGCCCCCCGATCGGGGGTATTCTCACCCGGTACTTAACGTGGAAAAGTATTTTTATCATCTGTTCGGCGGTAAGCCTCATTGTCGTGGTTATTACTCTCTGCAAATTAAAACCCGCTGCAGTTCGCGTTCAAAAAGAAAAGTTCGATCTATACGGCTCAATTCATTTTACGCTGACACTGATTTTATTGATGCTCGGTGTCACTCTGCTTTCTGAAAACACAACAATTGCCTTATGGTTAATAGCAGCCGGTATTATCCTGGGAGGGCTTTTCTTTTGGCGGCAAAACAAAACATCGCAACCTCTGGTGAATCTCAACCTGTTTAAGAAGAACCGGAGTTTTACGTTCTCAAACCTCGCTGCCCTGGTCAATTACAGCGCCATATGGGCAGTTTCTTTCCTCTTGAGTTTATACTTACAATACGCCAAAGGATTTAGCCCGTTGACCGCCGGGTTGATCATGATTACTAGTCCGCTGTGCCAGGCAATTATCTCACCCATCGCCGGTCGGCTTTCCGACCGGGTTGAACCGAGACTCCTATCCTCCATCGGCATGGCCATTTCTGCTTTAGGCATCGGGCTGCTGATCTTTTTGACACAGACTACATCTGTCTTTTACATCATCGTCAGTCTAGGAGTACTTGGATTCGGGTACGGGCTGTTCTCCTCGCCCAATACTTACGCGGTAATGAGTTCGATCGACCGGCAAAACCTAGGCATGGCTTCAGCAACGCTGGGGACTATGCGTCAAGTAGGGATGATGCTCAGCATGGCCGTGGCAACGGTCGTTTTCAACCTGGTCATCGGCCGGGTTGAGATTACACCCGAATATTACCCGGCTTTAGTCACCAGCGAGCGCATTATCTTCGCGATTTCCACCGGACTTTGTATCGCAGCGATTTTTGCGTCGCTAGCGCGGGGAAATATCCATGATAATGATGCGGAACCCTCCGGCAATAAGGTAGAATTATAGACAATGGAAAACTATCAGACGGCGGTAATCGGCGGCGGGGCAGCAGGCATTTGCGCAGCTATAAGCAAAGCGCGCGCCGGTGAGTCAGTCGTGATCTGCGAAAAGATGCCGCAGTTAGGCAAGAAAATTCTGGCCACCGGTAACGGCAGGTGCAACCTGCTCAA